>CAZGVW010000091.1:0-14027 GCA_964529265.1 uncultured Phycisphaeraceae bacterium | reverse complement strand
GCTTCTACGGCCGCCGCGACCTCTGGCAGGCCATCGCCAAGGCCAACCCCTTCGTCGATCCAAACCGCCTCAAGACCGGCCAGCGGATTCGCATCCCGATCGATCCGGAAAACATCCAGGGCCTCGCCTTCGGCCCCGGCGCCGAAACCCCGCCGAAGCCCAAGCCGCGCCCGGAGCCCGAGGTCATCTACACCGTCGTCTCCGGCGATAACCTCAGCACCATCGCCCGGACCTACTACGGCAAATCCGCCTCGTGGGAAATCATCTACAACGCCAACCGAAAGATCCTGAACTCGCCGGACGACCTCCGCGTCGGCATGAAACTCCGAATCCCGCCCGCGCCGGCCGAAAAACAGGCCAGCGTGCCGGATTGACGCCGATTCGCCGCGAATGCCGCGGACCCGCGGCTTCAGGACTCGTTCTTGAGGTCGTCTTCCGTGATCTCGCGGCTGATCAGGTACTCACCCGAAAACCAGCGACCAAGATCCGCCATCCGGCACCGCTTTGAGCAGAACGGATGGGTCTCGGCCTCCAGGGATGCCCTCTCCCCGCACACCGGGCACACCCGATCCGCCGCGGCCCCACCCGCCTCGCCCGAAGCGCCCTCATCCCTGCCGTGCTGTTCATCCGCGGACATGCGCGCAGTCTAGGCGCCGAGCGCCCCGCGGATTCGACGCCACATTTCAGGCGTCGCCCGGATCAGGATCCGCCGCGCGTCGCCGCCCTGCTGCTGAATCTCGACGTCAATCACGTGCTCGGGGGCGGCGCCGGGCAGGCGCTCGGCCCACTCCACCACGATGACGGCCGGCGCCGCCGCCGCGGCGTCGAGGCCGAGCGTCTCCAGTTCGTCCGGGCCGGACATTCGGTACGCATCGACGTGGATCAGCGCGGGCTCGCCGCCCGCCCGCGAGTACTCATTCATCAGGACGAATGTCGGGCTGCACACGTCGGCCGGATTCAGCCCCATCCCCGCGGCGAGACCCCGCACGAAGCGCGTCTTCCCCGCGCCGAGTTCGCCGTGGAGCGCCACCCAGTCCCCCGCTTCGAGAACGCGCCCCAGGCGCTCCCCAAGCGAGATGGTCTCCGCCTCCGAGCGGCTTTCGCACGCGAACTCAGGCGGGCGCTCACTCATCCCGGTGCTCGTGCCCCAGATCATGCGCATCGATGCGCTCGCCGGCCTTGGTCACAATCACTGCGCCGTGCCTTGCGCCCGCGACAACGCTCCCGATGCGCCGAACCGGCGTCCCACCCGGCGAAATCGTCGCCGGCGGTTCGCTCGCCGTGAACAGAAGTTCGTAATCCTCCCCGGCCGCGACCGCGTCGCGCCACGACGCGACATCCGCGTGCAGCGGGATCGAATCCGCGTCAATTTCGAGCAGAACGCCCGACATGTCGCCGATCCGCGATGCATCCCGCCCCAGACCATCCGAAACATCGATCATCGCCGTCAGATTGCCGCCCAGCGAATCACACAGCCATTCACCCTCCGCCACGCGGGGCTCAAACGTCAGATGCCGCCCCGAAGCCAGCGAGCCGCCGATCCGCCCCGTGACGTACACGCCGTCGCCCGGCCGCGCGCCCGACCGCAGCACGGCGCCCCGGACCGGGTGCGGGGCGCCCAGAATCGTCACCGTGAGCACCGTCGGCCCATCCACCGAGGCGATATCGCCGCCCGCCAGCGGGCAACCCCACGCGCGCGAAAAGCGCGAAAGTGCGTCAAAAAGCGCATCCGCATCGCGAAAACCGCGCCGAAGGGCCGCCGTCGCGAAGCCGCACAGGGGCCGCCCCCCCATCGCCGCGATATCCGACACGCTCCGCGCCACCGCCTTCCGGGCGATCAGGTCGATGCTCGTGCTCGCCGGGCCGTAATGCCGCCCCTCGATGACCTGATCCGTCGTGACCAGCACATCCGCGGCGGCGCTTCCGGGGGTTCCCGCGGCGGCGGGAAGCCTCAGAAGAGCCGCGTCGTCCCCCGGGCCGATGACAATCGGCGCAGGAAGCCCCCGCGACCGTTCAAAAATGTGCGCCAGGAGGTCGTTTTCCCGCATTCCGAGAGAGCATAGTGGCCCCGGCCGCCGAAACGCCGCGGCGGCGCGACGCGGTCCGCTCCGCTACGCTTGAAACGTGAATCTGCCGGACGATTTCGGCCTTTCGCCCGTCGAAACGCTCGCGCACGTCGCGGATCTGTCCATTCCGTCCGGGTTTGGCCCCTTCTGGCAGACATTCGCCGAGCGCGTCGCCGCCGCCGAGCCGGTTCTCCGCCCCGCCACCCGCGACGACCTGCTCGTGGCCGGCGCCGAGGGCGTCACGCACGTCTTCGAGAGCGTGCGCGGCGTTCGGATCGGCGCCCGCCTGATCGAGCCGGAAGCCGGCCCGCCGACCGGTGTGGTCCTGACGACCCACGGCTATGAGTGCGACGAGCCGGTGGATGACAATTCGCCGTGGCGGGGCGGGCGGCTGGCGGTGCTCAAAGTGCGCGTCCGCGGATTTCCGGGGTCGCAGATGGACACCGGGCCGACCGCGGCCCCGCGGGGCGGATGGATCGTCCACGGCCTGACGGACCCGGCGGCGTGGATCCTGCCGTTGGCAGTGGCCGACGTGGTGAACGCGTTTCGCGCTCTGCGGCGGCAATTTGGCGCCGGAATGCCGATTTCGCTCCACGGGGAATCATTCGGGGGCGGGCTGGCGGTGATTGCCGCGGCGCAACTGACCCCGCGCGATCCGCCACACCGGCTGGCGATCGGGGTTCCGTCGCTGGGCGACTGGCCGTGGCGTCTGCGGCGCGCCCGGGACGCCCGGAACGGGCTGGGTGGCGAAGTAAATGCGTTCGTGAAGGCCCACCCATCGCACGCGGAGCGGATCGGGCAGACGCTGCGCCTGTGCGACGCGGCGCTGCACGCGCGGCGGGTTTTGTGCCCGGTCCTGGGCAAACTGGCGCAGCGCGACGAGGTGGTTCCCGCGCCGTCGGCGGCGGCCATCTACAACGCCCTCGGGACGAGCCCGGGCGGGAAGCGCCGATTTGTCACCAGACTCGGTCATTTTGACGGTGGAATCGCGGATGTGCGCCTGCACGCGCATTTTGAGCGGCTCGCGGGCGAGTTCCTCGATCCGGGTCACGACCTGGCGCGGTTTTTCAGCGATCTGGATGCGTTTTCGAGCGATCCGAAGCGGGTTTCGGCGTAGAGGCGCTCGGACCGCTCATGCGGCGCGATCCCGCGGCCGATGGGCTGTGGGAGCGCCCCCGGTGGACGGGCCACGGGCGCGGCTCCTTGGGAGGCGGGCGGGGAGGGGCGTTCACCGGTTGAAACGCCCCAGCCTGTGTACACTTTCCGCGCCGCCGCGGTTTCGGCGCGGCGCTTCCCGTCGCTGGCATCGCAAGGAGACTACCCAGTGAAACCCGCAAGGACCCTGCTCATGCTCACGGCGCTCCTCGCCGCCGGATCGTTCGGATGCGCCAACTCGTCGCGCTCGTCCACGGCTCCTGCCTCTTCGTCGGGCTCGGCCCAGGTGGAGAAGGTGGGGAGCGCGGCCGGCGCGCTGCCGACGATCGCGGAGTTCCAGCCGGCCGCGGCTCGGCACCGGGCGGTTCTGGAGCTGCCCGAGTTCGAGCGGACGCCGGCGCTGGTGGTGACGGAAGTGGACCGCGTTCTGCGGGAGGCGGACGCCGAACTGACGGACCTGGGCGCCCAGAGCCCGACGACGGCGACGTTCAACTCCACGATCGCGCGCATCGACGACATCATCTACCCGGTGGTGACGGCGATGTACGAGATGGAGTTGCTGAAGGAGACGAACACGAACGCGAAGATGCGCGAGACGGCTTCCGAGCAGTACACGCGGATTCAGCAGTGGTTCGTGGCGCTCGAATATCGCGAGGACGTGTACAAGGCGTGCAAGGCGTTCGAAGAGGCGTACAACGAGCAGCGCCGCCCGCGGCTGCGGGGCGAGGACCAGAAACTCTTCGCGGAGACGATGCGCGATTATCGTCGCGCGGGCATGCACCTGAACGCCGCGACGCGGCGGCGCGTGGAGGAGCTGAAGAAGCACGTGGCGGCGCTGGAGACGGAGTTCTCCAAGAACGTGACGGACGCGAAGGCTGTGCTCACGTTCAGCATCGACGAGATGCAGGGCGTGCCGGAATCGTTCCTGAACCGGGTGCGCACGCCGGACGAGAACTTCGCGATCAACATCAACGTCACGCCGGAGGTCATCGCTGTCCTCTCCAACGCGGATTCGGAGGACGTGCGGCGCAGGGTGGAGACGGCGCGGTATCAGCTGGCGATGGACGTGAATACGACGCTGCTCGACGAGATCGTGCGGATGCGGGCGGAGATCGCGGACCTGCTGGGCTACGACTCGTGGAACGACTACCAGATCGAGCCCAAGATGGCCAAGACGGGCGAGCGGGCGCTCACGTTCCTCGAGGAGTTGAAGGAGGGCCTGGAGCCCAAGTTCCGGCACGAGCTCGATCAGATGCGGGCGATCAAGATCGCCGACACCGGCGATCCGAACGCTCAGATCCAGGGCTGGGACTGGCGCTACTACGAGAATCGGATCAAGAAGGATCGCTACAGCGTGGACACGGAGGCGCTGCGCGTCTTCTTCCCGTATGAGCAGACGCTGGCGGGGATGTTCGACGTGTATGAGAACATCTTCGGCCTCGAGTTTCAGCAGATCCAGGCGCCGAACGGCTGGGCGCCGGGTGTGACGCTCTACGTGGCGATTGACTCCGAGACGGGCGAGCCGATGGGTGCGTTCTACCTGGACATGTTCCCGCGCGAGGGCAAGTACGGGCACTTCGCGCAGTTCGGCATCATCGAGGGCAAGGAGCTGCCGGACGGCAAGTACCAGCGGCCGGTCGTGGCGCTGGTGTGCAACTTCACACCGGCGACGAAGGACACGCCGTCGCTGCTCTCGCACGACGAGGTGGAGACGCTGTTCCACGAGTTCGGGCACTGCCTGCACTCGATCCTGACGCGGGCGAGGCACGTGCGGTTCTCGGGCACGAATGTGCCGCGGGACTTCGTCGAGGCGCCCTCGCAGATGCTGGAGAACTGGATCTGGGACACGACGGTGCTCAACCGCTTCGCGGCGGACTACCGCGACTCCTCGAAGAAGATCGATCCGGGTGTTCTGGCGCGGATGGAAGAGGCGAGGCTGGCGACCATCGGCGTCTACTACCGCCGGCAACTCGCGTTCGGCATCTCCGACCTGCGCCTGCATGGCCCGGGCGAGTACAAAAACTCGCGCGACATCATGAATGAGACGATGACGGAGGTGTTCCTGCCCCCGCCGCCGGATACGAACTTCGCGGCGTACTTCAACCACCTGATGGGCTACGACGCGGGCTACTACGGCTACGCATGGGCCGATGCGATCGCGGCGGACATGGCCACGAGGTTCGAGAAGGCGCCGGGCCGGTACATGGATAAGAACGTGGGCATGTCGCTCCGCAAGGAGATCTACGCCACGGGCGGCTCGCGCGAAGCGGAGGAATCGATCCAGGCCTTCCTCGGGCGCGAGCGATCGAACGACCCGTTCCTGAAGAGCCTGGGCATCGACCGCAACTGATCGGCAGCCATCTGAGGCGAACCAGAGTCGGTTGTCCGGCGTCGTCCCTGTGGGGCGACGCCGGTTTTCTTCAGGAAGGCTGCCCGGCGCGGCCGGAGGCGAAAGAATGGCCGGGGCCGCCGATCGGCCGATGAGAGACTCTGAGACATGCCGCGGCACATCGTCATTCTGGGGGCGGGAGGGATGCTGGGGCGCTGCTGGGCGGCGTTCGCCGCGGGGACGGAGGGCCCGGCGTGGCGGCCGTTGACCTCGCGCGAGTGCAACATCCTGGACCCGGAGGCGGTGGCGAGCGTGGTGCGGCCGGGGGTTGACGTGGTGATCAACTGCGCCGCGTTCACGGATGTCGATCGGGCGGAGCGCGAGGAAGCCGCGGCGGCGGCGCTGAACGGCACGGCGGTGGGCGAGCTGGCGCTGCGCTGCCGCGACGTCGGGGCGCTGCTGGTTCACTCCTCGACGGATTACGTGTTTGCCGGGGATGCGAATGCGCCGTACGCGACGGATGCTCCGCGGGCGCCGATCAGCGCGTATGGCCGATCGAAGGCGCTGGGGGAGCAGCTCATCGAGGATTCGGGCGCGGAGCATCTGATCGTGCGTACGAGTTGGCTCTATGCGCCGCACGGGAAGAACTTCGTGCTCACGATTGCGCGGCTGGCGCGGGAGAAGCCGGTGTTGCGCGTGGTGAGCGATCAGCGGGGGCGGCCGACGTCGGCGGAGCATCTCGTCCGGACGACGTGGCGGCTCATCGAGGCGAAGGCGCGGGGCGTGTTCCACGCGTGCGATTCAGGCGAGTGCACATGGTTCGAGTTCGCCCGGGAGATCGCGGCGGCGGTGAATCCCGATTGCCGCGTGGAGCCCTGCACGACAGCGGAGTTCCCGCGGCCGGCGCGACGTCCGGCGTACAGCGTGCTGGACCTCGGGAAGACGGTGAAGATCGCCGGGGACATCCCGCACTGGCGCACATCCCTGGCCGGTGTTTTGACGACAATCGAGGAGGGCGCGGCGCGGCCGGCCTGATGGAAGTGCTGAGGCGGAACGGATCGGGAGCGCGAGATTCATGGCGACGCATCTGCTGGTGACGGGGGGAGCGGGATTCATCGGGTGCAACTTCGTGCGCTTCGCGCTGCGCGAGCGGCCGGAGTGGACGGTGACGAACCTGGATGCGCTGACGTATTCGGGGAACCTCGACAACCTGGCGGACCTGGAGGATGAGCCGCGGCACACGTTCGTGCACGGGGACATCTGCGACGCGAAACTGGTGGAGCGGCTCATGCAGGGCGCCGACATGGTGGCGCACCTGGCGGCGGAGAGCCACGTGGATCGATCGATCCAGGACTCGGCCCCGTTCATCAGGACGAACGTGCAGGGGACGCAGACGCTGCTGGATGCGGCGCGGGCGACGGGGGTTTCGCGGTTCCTGCACGTCTCGACGGACGAGGTCTACGGCGAACTGCCGATCGACCGCAAGGACCTGAAGTTCACGGAGCGCACGCCGCTGGCGCCGAGCAGCCCGTATTCGGCGAGCAAGGCGGCGAGCGACCTGCTGGCGCGGGCGGCGCACCATACTTTCGGATTGCCGGTGGTGGTGACGCGGTGCTCCAACAACTTCGGGCCGTATCAGTTCCCGGAGAAGGTGATCCCGCTCTTCGTCACGAATGTGCTCCAGGGGAAGAAGGTTCCGCTGTATGGCGACGGGCTGAACGTGCGCGACTGGCTGCACGTGGAGGACCACTGCGAGGCGCTGCTGGCGGCGCTGGAGCGCGGGCGGCCGGGCGAGGTGTACAACATCGGCGGGGACAACGAGCGCGCGAACATTGATCTCACGCGCATGATCCTGAAGATCATGGGCAAGGGGGACGAGTTCATCGAGCGGGTGCCGGACCGGCTGGGGCACGACCGGCGGTATGCGATTGATTCGAGCAGGATTCAGGGCGAACTGGGCTGGAAGCCGAAGCGGAGCGCTTGGCCGAAGGCGCTGGAGCAGACGGTGCGGTGGTACACGGACAACGAGGCGTGGTGGCGGCGGGTGAAGAGCGGGGAGTATCGGGGGGAGGCGGTAGGGAATAGGGAATAGGCAATAGCGGAGGGGGGAAGGGAGCAGGAATCGGGCGGCGCGCGTGGGAAGTGCGCCTGTTCTGCGTTCGCGGGCACGGCTGGGCCGTGCCCCTACCGGAAAGCGGGCACGGTGGGCGTGCCCCTACCGGAGAGCGGGCACGATCCGTGCGCCGCATCCGTGCGCTCACACGCCGATGGTGTTGACGCCGCAATCGACGTAGATGTTTTCGCCGGTGACGCCGCTCGCGAGGTCGCTCACGAGCCAGACGGCGGCGCCGCCGACTTCGTGGCCTTCGATGTTGCGGCGGAGCGGGGCGCGGGCGGGGGTGTGCTCGAGCATGTCGCCGATCCCCCCCACTGCGGATGAGGCGAGTGTGCGGAGGGGGCCGCCGGAGATGGTGTTCACGCGGATGTTGCGCTCGCCGAGTTCGGCGGCGAGGTAACGCGCGGTGCACTCCAGGGCCGCCTTGGCGACGCCCATGACGTTGTAGCCGGGGACGACTTTCTCCGAGCCGTAATAGGACATGCCGAGGATCGAGCCGCCGCCGGAATCGCCCATCGGCCCGCGGGCGCGCCGGGCCATGGCGATGAGCGTGTAGGCGGAGATATCGACGGCGGAGAGGTAAGCCGCGCGGGGCGTCTCGGTGAACTTGCCGGGGGCGAGCCACTCGCGATCGGCGAAGGCGATGGAGTGGATGACGAAATCGAGGCGCTTGTGGTCCTTGACGTAGGCGTCGAAGAGGGCGTCGAGGTCCTCATCCTTCGCGGCGTCGCAGGGGCGGAGCCAGAAATCGGAGAGGCCGAGGGCCTCGACGGCCTTGGAGGTGCGGCGCTCGTTTTTCTCGCCGGGAAGCGCTGTGAAGGCGCAGCGCGCGCCATGATCGATGAGGGCCTTGGCGATGTGCCAGGCGTATGAGCGATCGTTGGCGACGCCGAAGACGAGGCCGGTCTTGTTCAGGAGCAGTGACATGCCTTGTTCCAGTGAGAGTTACGGCGCCGACGGACGCGCCCTCCGCCAAACGAGTGCGGCCGATCCCAATCCGAGCCAAACCGGCGCCGCCGGGATCGTCTGCACTCGAAGAATCGAATAGTCCACCCCGGAATCATCTGCAAGGATGACATTGAATATGCCGTCGTGAAGCTGATTGAGCAGATTTCGCAGTTGCGGCGGCTCCGCCTCAGAGTCGCGCATCATGACTGCGCCCAAGTCGATCACCACTGCGAAGCTGGATTCAATGGTTGGTGGATCGCCGAGCAGATCCGCAAGCACTGCGCGTGGGCCAAAGGCGACGCCCCAGTTGATTTCCGCGGTGATATTGCGGTCCAGCGCGAGGAAGTCGGTGGCAACGGTGGCCGTTCCCGTTCGAACACCCACCTCCAGTGTTGCAGACACGACCGACTCTCCCGCTTCGAGGTCGAAGAGGTGCGAGTATGCGACGAGCGAGTTCGGCATGACACTATCCAAGTCCTGGGGACTCGTCTCGCCAATGGCGCCGAGCGCAGCGAGCAACTCGCTTGATCGAGGTGGAGTGTCCGCCGAATCACCGTGCGTGAAGCCATCCAAGTCGCCGATCGCGCTCACAATCTCCCGGGCATCCGCGACGGAGCCGGCGAAGAGAACGATTGCGCACAGTCCGGACGTGCTTGTGATCATGATCCCCCCTGCCATTTCAGGACGATCTTGCCCATCTGCCCTTCGTTCTCGAGTCGGTCCCACGCTTTGCGGCCGTCACGCCAATCCATCACGGAATCCACGACGGGCGCGAGGGCGCCGGCGCGGAAGAGCGCGGCGAGTTCACGGAACTCCGCGTTGCCGCCCATCGTGCTGCCGAGGATGCGGAGTTGATTCCAGAAGATGCGGGCGAGGTCGGTGGTCGCATCGGGCCCGCTGGTGTTGCCGGCGGTGACGTATGCGCCGCCGCGGGCGAGGGACTTGATGCACGAGAGGTGCGTGGCCTTGCCCACGGTGTCCACGGCCATGTCCACGCCGCGCTTGTTGGTCCAGGCGCGCACTTCCTTCGACCAATCCTGGCCGGCGTCGAGCACGGTGAGATCGGCGCCGAAGGCGCCGGCCTTTTCGAGTTTCCACTCGTGTCGGCTGGTGACCGCGGCGGGGCAGGCCATCCACTTCGCGATGGCGAGAGCCGCGGTGGAGACGCCGCCGCCGATGCCGGGGATGAGGACGCTCTGGCCGGGGCGGAGCGCGCCCTTGGTGCACATCATGGAATAGGCGGTGAGGAAGGTGAGTCCGAAGGCGGCCGCCGCGGGGGGATCGGCGATATCGCCGACAGGCGCCAGATTGGAGACGGGCGCCAGGAAGCGCTCGCAGTGCATGCCGTGGGTGTGCTCGCCGATGAGTTCGTAGTTGGGGATGAGGGTGCTGTCGGGGGAGTCATCCGGGTGGTTGCGCAGGGGAAGGTCGTACTTGGCGTTGACGATGACGCGGCGGCCGAGCCAGGCGCGATCGACGCCATCGCCGACGGATTCGACGACGGCGCAGGCATCGCACCCCGAGACGCGTGGGTAGGCGAGTTCGACGCCGGGGATGCCCATGCCGACCCAGAGATCCATGTGGTTGAGGGCGGAGCAGAGTGTGCGCAGCAAAGCCTGTCCGGGGCCGGGCTTGCCGGGCTCGGGCCAATCCTCGACGGCGCTGATCGCGGGCGCGACGGGGCCGCCGGGAGTCTGCTTTGTGATGACGACGGCGCGCATGGGGGGAGATTGTAGGGGATGGCCGTGGGCGATGGGACGGAGCGAGCGAGGTGATGAGAACGGCGATGCGCAACGAGAAGAAGGCCCCGCGCGCGGTGCGCGGAGCCTTCGTTCGATGAGTCAGGCGGCGGCCGAGATCGAATCGGCCGCGGAGCGATTACTTGCGCGTGTAGGTGAACTCCATGGCCTTGAACTCTTCGCCCGTGGGCATGTAGTGGTATGCAACAGCGGTCATGGTCGCGGGCTTGGAGATGTCCATGATCCACTTCGTCTTCATGGGCTGGCCCGTGCCGGGGTTGACGCCCTCGCCGACCATGGTGAGCGTTTTCTTTGCGCTGTCGAAGGATCCGGTGGACATCATGATGGAGTGGGTCATGTTATCGCACCACGTCGAGACGTACTTGTTCTTGAAGGTGTCGTAGCCGGTGATGCCGATGCCCTTGAACGTCGTGCCGGGGGCCATGCCCGGGCCCGTGGTCTCCTCCATCAGGAAGTTTCCATCATTGATCCATTCAATCTTGGCGGTCGCCGTGCCCAGGGTCGGCTCGGTCGCGGACGCGGGGTCGAACATCTTCCACTGGATGTCCCAGTTGCCCACCATCGGCTGCAGTTTCTTGTGGTGCTCGGTGGGGGTGGCCATGGACATCTCGTGAGCGGACGTCTGGCCGTGGTCCTTGTGGTCCTTCTTATCGCCGTGCTGCGCGACGACGGTGCCGGCGAGCAGACCGCAGCAACAGACGAACGAAGCGCCGAAGACAGAGAGAGCCTTGCCGTTCATGTGAATCCCTTTCGTTGTGGTGTCTCGTGTCAGCCCTCGCGGCCGCCATCGCCAACCAGGCGCGGGGACCGGCCGCGGGGTCAGTGCGTCCGAATATCCTGCCATAAATGGCTAACAAAAGCAAGACAGGGGGCGGACACCTGGGCAAGACCTACCTGAACAGGGGGAATGGGGGGGCCTATTGGTCGTCGGAGGCGGGTCCGGGGCCATCCGGCCTCGGGGGGTCGCCCCAGCGGTTGTTGAGGCGGCCCCAGAAGGCCCCAAAAGCGGCGATTCGGAGTTCCGGCCACGGGGTCGCCCGGGCGTGGCCCCGGAGGGATTCCAGGGAGAGGGCGAGGAAACGGCGGAAGGCGCTGGCCCAGGCGAGGGGAGTCATCCGGGGCGGACGGGCGCCGTTGTGGCGGAGGAGGATGGCGGTGAGGTCATCATCCGGGGGCGCGCCGCCGCGGAAGTCGGCGACGACGGCGAGGAGTTGCTCCAGCACTTCGTGGGTGTCGCCATTCAGGGAGTGGAGGATGTGGAGGAGGCCGGATTCGCCGAGGCGGCGGCCATCGGGCGCCGCGGCTTCGATGAGCGCATCGGTGTAGAGGAGGATGAGGTCGCCCTTGCGGAGGCGGACGCCGAACTGCTCGTAGGCGGTGGGCTCGAGGATGCCGAGGGGGAGGTTGGTGATTTCGGCGTCGCGATTCGCGGCAGAGTCGTTTGCGCGCTCTTCGAGCGCGAGGGGCGCCCATTCGCCGGTGCGGGCGCTGCGGCGGAGGGGGCGCGGGTGGCCGGCGTTGCAGAGGGTGAGGTAATCGGTTGGCGCCCAGTAGGTGGCGACGAGGGCGGTCGCGAACTCGCCGCCATCGGCGAGTTCGGAGAACTGGCGGTTGAGGGCTCGGACGAACTTGGTCTGATCGATGTAGTTGGCGTGGCGGCCCATGAGGCGGCGGAGGTTGACGGCGATGCGATCAACCGCGGCGCCGTGGCCGCTGACATCGGCGACGAGGATGCGCGAGATGCGCCCGGTGGCGCAACTGGAGACGTAGTGCACGTCGCCGCCGCCGATATCGTCGCCGAAGGGGCGGCTGTAGACCCATGCGTCGAGGCCGGGCATGGAGACGGCGTTTTCGATGGAGCGGTTGCCGCCCCAGATCTCCATGCACTGCATGGCGTGGGCGGAGGCGTGCTCCGCGCCGCCGGTGTGCGGGATGGAGGGGGCGAGGGCGGACATGGCGATGAGGTTCGAAAGCATGCGCGACTTGGATGCCGCGCGGCGGCGGAGGATACGCCTGAAAGTCAGCCGGCGAGCGCGGTGAGGAGGTCGGGCACGCCTTCGCCGCGGGTTGCGACGGTTTCGACGATGGGGCGGCGGGCGGCGATATCGCGGAGATCGCGGACGAGTTCATTCTCGCCGGGGTGATCGGCCTTGTTGCAGACAAAGATATCCGCGATTTCGAGGATGCCGGCCTTATCCATCTGAACGGCGTCGCCCATGCCGGGGGTGAGGACGACGGCGGTCATATCGACGTGCTGGCGGATCTTCGTCTCATTCTGGCCGGCGCCAACGGTCTCGACGAAAACGAGGTCGAAGGGGCCGGCGTCGCCGCCGGGGCAGCCGCCGATGAGGTGGAGGATGCCGTCGAGGGACGAGTAGTCTTCGCCTGAGATCGCGAGGGAGCGGTAGAAGACGGCCTCGCCCAGCGTGTTGAAATCGACGCGAAGGCGATCGCCGAGCAGTGCGCCGCCGGTGATGGGGGACTTGGGATCGAACGCGACGACGGCGACGCGGGCGGATTGGCCGTTCTGCTGGGCGCGGCGCGTCCATTCGGAGGCGAGTTGCGCGACGAGCGTGGACTTGCCCGCGCCGGGGGCGCCGGTGACGCCGATGATGCGCTTCGGCCGGCGGCGGGGGGCGTCCTTGCGGATGGCGCGGCCGAGGTGCGTGAGGGAGATATCGCGGGCGAGTTGGGCGACGTGGCTTGCGCCGGCGATGCGCTCCGAGTAGGGCTTCGTCTCGCTGCGCGCGGCTTCGACGATGTCGTTCAGGCCGACGCCGGTGGTGAAGATGCGCTTCACGCCGAGTTCGCGGAGGGTGGGGACATCCTCCTGCGGCAGGATTCCGCCCATGTGGACGGGGAGATCGGGCCTTCCGACGGTTTTGAGGGCATCGAGCAGCCTCGGGCCGAGGACGAGGTGGGAGTTGCTCATCATCGACGCCGCGACGACGTCGCAGTCTTCATCGCGGGCGGCGATGGCGAGGGACATGGGCGTCTGCCAGAGGCCGGAATAGATGACGTGGGCGCCGGAATCGCGCAGGGCACGGGCGATGACCTTGGCGCCGCGGTCGTGGCCGTCGAGGCCCATTTTGCCGAGGAGGACGCGCGGACGGTGGTCGAGGTCGCCGCAGCGATCCTTCTTCTCGAACTCGGTGGTCGGGATGTGGATGGCGGTGGTCATCGCGGGATTCACGGCATGAGCGGGCACGGCGTCCGACCGCGCGGCGGGCCATTCTAGGGGAAAAGCACGCACGCGGGCCCGCGCCGATTCTGACACGAGGGCCGAGCCCCGCGGCGGGCGGGCTCGGCCGCCCGCGCGCCTGGATGGCCCGGAAGATGCATCGCGGCGAGGGCGAAAGCGACCCGTGAAGGGCGTCATCGCGATGGCCATGCTCGCGCGGCGCATCGGCATGCAGGGCGTCATCGTCCCCGCGGAGAACGCCTCGGAAGCCGCCGTGGTGGACGGCATCGAATCCCGCGGCGCGCGCACGCTGAACGAAGTCGTCGCGCTCCTCAACGGCGCGATCGAGATCGAGCCGCTGCCGCCGGTTGACGTCGCCGGGCTCATCCGCGCCGCCTCCGCGCCCGTGGATTTCGCCGAAGTCCGCGGGCAGGAGGGCGTGAAGCGCGCCATCACCGTCGCCGCGGCGGGC
>CAZGVW010000090.1:0-12353 GCA_964529265.1 uncultured Phycisphaeraceae bacterium | reverse complement strand
GCCTCGGCAGGCGTGAGCCACTCGAACGCGCGTCCGTCCGCGGCCAGCGCCGCCGCGGACGCGCGCGCGAACGCGTCGTCAGGCCCGAAGAGCCCCAGACCGCCGGTCGCGCGCAGCAGTCCGGCGTGCCATCGCGCCTCGTGCGCGCGCCAGAGGTCGAGCGCGCGCGCGGCCAGGCGCGTGTAGATCGCGCGCGATCCGTACACCGTCCGGATGATGCGGGTCTCGCCGCCGGAACTGGCGCGCGGATGCCCCGGTTCCCAGGCGTCGATGAGCGTGACGGCGGCGCCGCGCCGCACGAGCTCCAGCGCGGTCCAGCCACCGAACGCGCCTGCGCCGATGACCAGGACGCGCGGAGCGGACGACACCCGGCGATTGTACCGTTTGAGCGCCGGTGGCCCGGAACGACTTGTGTCGAGATCGAGCAAGTCGTTCCAGATTCTGGCGGAGGACACAGACAGAAAGCCGCGCCTTCTGGCGCGCCCCGCCGGAGAGGAGCGGGGCAGAGGGGGCCCCGCGAGCGACGGCGTGAGGGGGTCCGGGCGACGCAGTCCCCCGCGATGATGTCGGAGCTAATGTCTCTTGAAGCAGTCCTCGCGCATCTGCATCAGACGCGACTCGTGGACTTGCGCCTGATCGGACGGCAGCCGGCAGTCCCGCGCGCGGCGTAGCGTCTTGCACGACGCGTCCCAGTTCGCGACGTACAGCGCCTGCGCTTCGGTGAGACACGCGTCGAGCTGCTCGCCGCGAGTGATGCGGTCCTCCGCCTGCAGCCGGCCGCTCTCGCGAATGTCGGCGAGCCGGCGATCGTTCGCGCGCGCCGGCAGCGTGACCAGGACGAAGCGGCCGAGGACGACGGCGAACAGGACCGCGACGGCGGCGATCAGGAGCCGCCGGTGCCGCGAGACGAAGGCGGCCGCCTGTGCGCGGATGCGCTGCGCCCGCGGCAGCGCGGCGAGCGCGTCCTGCGCGGCCTGACGTTCCGCGAGCAGGCGTTCGGTGCGCGGATCCATCACGTCCTCCGACAAAACTGTCAGCACGCGCTCAATTCGGTCGGAGAAACGCGCGCGCGACAGGCGTCAGCGGACAGGACGCAATGGCCGTGCCGAAACGGCAGATTATCTGGCGACCGTGACGCGGCGAGCCGCCGGGTCGTTCGACGATCCGTCCGTGGCGGGCTGTGGAACGGCCGCGGCCGCCTCGCCGCGGGGCTGATGTGCGGCCCACCACGCGGCGGCGTCGGATTCCGTCCACGGCTCCACAGGCACTGACGCGAGCGCGGCCGCGAGCGCGGCCGCATCCGGCCGCCCTCCCGGATCGCGCGAGAGAGACGCCATGATCACGCGATCCAGCGCGGGCGGTACGGGCAGCTCGGTGCGGTGCGACGGCGGCGCCGGATCTTCGTGCAGCCGCTTGACGAGCATCTGCAGCCCTTGGCCCTCGAAGGCGAGCCGGCCGGTGAGCAGGTAGTACGCGACGCAGCCGAGTGCGTAGATGTCGGTGCGCCCGTCGACTGGCTGACCGAGCGCCATCTCGGGCGCCATGTACGCCGGGGTGCCGGGCGTAAGACCCACGGCCGTCGCCTTCGTCTGCGTGATGTCCGACGCGTCAACGGACTTCACGAGCCCGAAGTCCAGCACCTTCACGACGTCGTGGCGCAGCCCGAGGCGGCCGACGTGGATGTTGGCCGGCTTGATGTCGCGATGCACGAGGCGTGACGCGTGCGCCTCATCCAGCGACTCGCACACCTGCCGCAGGATGTGCACGACGCGCGAAGCGGGCAGCGGCCCGTGCTGTTTCACCATCGTCTCGAGATCGAGCCCGTCGAGCAGCTCCATCGCGAAGTAGAACGTGCCGTCGTCGGTGACGCCGAAGTCGTAGAGCTCGACGGTGTGCGGCGAGCGCAGGTTCGCGGCGGCCGTGGCCTCGCGCCTGAAGCGCGTCAGCGCCATCCGTTCGTTCGAGCCTTCGGCGCCGATCACCTCGGGCCGGATCAGTTTGATCGCAGCGGGGCGTGCGAGCATGCGGTGCGTGGCCTTGTAGACCTCGCCCATGCCGCCGCGTCCGATCAGCTCGCCGAGCTGATAGCTGCCCATCTCGCGCGCCTTCGCGACCTCGCGGCCGAGGCTGGTCACGACGTGTGAGATCAGCACAGCGACGCCGACCAGCATGTAGTCCGGGTAGTGCATGACGAGCACGTTGGTGGCCGGGCCGAAATCCCAGACCCCGCGTGCGCGGGCGACGAGCATGCCGATGGGGTTCATCGAGACGACGATCGTGCCCGCGATCAGCATCCGGATCGGCGGGGTCGGCACGATCGCGGCGAAGATCAGCACGATCGCGCCGCTCCACGAAATCTGCGGGAAGATGTGCCGCTGCTCGGACGTCGGCGCCCAGTGAAGGAGCAGTCCGAGCGCGAGGGCCATCACGATGAGGTGCACCAGGCCCACGTTGAGAACGAATGTCGGATCGTGGCTCCGGCGCGTATACACGTAGAACCCGAGCGAGACGAGTGCGGCGCCGACTGCAATGGCGTCGGTGCTCTGCCACGACCACCAGGCGGGAGCATCCTGAACGACGGCGATGTGATACAGGATGGTCGCCGCGATCCAGAGGACCGCCGCGAGGATGGTCATCACGCCGATCCGCCGGGAGGCGTCGCGCAGCAGATCCGGCGGCAGCGCGCGGCGGCGCCGGCGCGACGTCCGGCTGTCCGCCGGGGTGCTGGGCGGCCGCGGGCCGATGACGCGTGGATTGGGAAGATCAGCCACTGCGCACGCGACTGATCTTACCAGCCCGCCGGGCGCGACTTGCCCCGCGCGGGCACCGGATGGTCCTTCATCGCACGGTGACGCGGCGGCGGCGCGGCGGACGCGAGCGGCCACGCGGCCGCCAGCACGACGAACAGCAGCGCGATCGGCGGCCAACGCCGCTACGGGGAAATCGGGAACATGACGAAACTGTCTTTCAGCGCACGTCGATGGCTGCCCGCGCGAGCCGTGCAGTCGTGACGCCGCTCATGGCCTGGTAATAGGCGGTGAAGCGATCGGTTTCCGGGGCGCGGTATGCGCGCAGATTGGCGGCCCAGCGGTGGCCGACGGACTGATACAGCAGGTCGACCGTGACCGCGAGCGTGCCAGCGCCGGCCGTCGGGACGCGATAGCGGACGCGATCGCCGCCAGCCGCGAAGGTCCCATCGCCCGCGGCCCCGCCATGGACCGCGATGTCCGCGTGCGCCGTCGTCTTGTCGAATCCGGCTGGCAGCAGCCGGTTGTCCTTCACGTAGCGCACGCCGGACAGCAGCCCCGTGGTGACGCGGCCGCGGACGTCGGCCATGATGCTCTCGTAGATCTGGACCTGATCCGCGCCGGTGATCTCGTCGTAGTGCGGCTCGTACGCCGCCGCGTCGGCGTCGTTGTCGTTGCCGGCGATCGCGCCGGTGGACGTCGGTGCGCCCGACTCGAAGACGACGCGTCCGCTCGAGTCCGCGACGCGCACGTGCAGCCACGCGCGCCGCGACGGGTACGCCGTCGGAAGTTTGTGTCCGGCGCGATTCAGGACGCGAATCTCCAGTACGACCTGTCCATCGCGCCGATCGGCGCGCTCGATCTGCACCGACGCCGATTCGCCTTCGAGATGCGCGAGCGTGTCGCGCGCCGCCAGCTCGAGCTCCTGCGGCAGCGTGTTGACGCCGAGCTCGGTCCGGTACCGGTTCAGCACCTTGAGCATCCAGAAGTTCGATCCGCGGAACGTGTGCCGCGACAGGCCCTCGCGCGGCTCGCCCAGGCTGCTGCTGATTCGCACAGGCTCGGGCACGACGGGCATGTGGCAGCCCTGACAGCTCGTCGTGTCCCGATACGCGCTGTGCCGCCATTCGAGGTACGGCACCTGCTCGGGCAGCGAGGCAATCGCCTGGCCGTTGTCGTCGAGAGCATGGGTGTAGAGCGTGTGGCAGGTCGCACACATCTCGGACGATTGGATGTGCGTCCCTTCCGTCGGCTGAAATCCCGTCGCCGAGTGCATCAGCCGCTGCAGACCGGGATCGATGCTGAACGGACCGAACGCCGTCCGGCGGTCTGCCGCCGCAGTGTCAATCGTGAAACGCCCGGTGAAGCTCTCGGGTGTCCCGAGTCCCTCGGGTCGAATCTGGTGGCAGGTGGTGCACGAGACGCCGTCGGCCGCAAGCGCTGCCGTGACGGCCGTGCTGCGTCCGATCGGCAGGTGGTCGAATACGCGGCCGGTGCCGCCGGCCGCGACCTGCGTGAAATGCGCCATCGGCATGTGGCAGCGCGAGCACTCGTGCTCGATCGCCGCCGCGGCCGCGGGGTGGTCCATGACTTCGCGGCGGACGCCTGCATGCCAGTACGGGTCGCGCGCCGCGTGCGCCATCATCGACGCGCGCCAGTCCACGCCGATCGAGACGTCGCTGCCTGACGGCGTCACCAATCCGTTGTGACAGGCCTGGCATCGGTCCGCCGTTTCGAAGAGCGCCGCCGCAGCGCCTTGCGCGGGCGCCGTCGTCGCGTCCACCGGCGGCGGGGCGTGCATGGAAGCCAGCGTCACGGTCGTGACGTAGACGAGCGTCGTCAATGTGATCGCGCGCACGTCACCATCCTCCGAACAGGGGACCGTCGAACCAGTCCCAGAGCAGATAGAACACGAGCTGCGTGTGCCGCCCCTCCCGGGCATTGAGCGGTACGCGCACGCCGCCGCTGGCCATGATGTGCTGGCGCGTGCTGAGCGTCACTTGCATCTGCGGAACCAGGTCCCACTCGGCGCCGTGGCCGGATGCGAGCACGCGCGCCGCGACGAGCTCCACCATCGGCGACCAGGCGCGGCCGAACGGGCCGCCCTGGGTGAAGCTGCGGCCGATCGCCACGCGCCAGAATGCCTCGCGTGAGGCCGTCTCCGCATCGAAGGGGAGCTCGACGCCTGCCTGTGCCTGCACGAATCCGTCGGACGGCAGGATCTGTCCGAACGCGATGAACGGTTCGAAGACCGGCGTGCCCTTCGACAGTCCGAGCGACTCGTCGCCCAGCGGAAGGATCAGTTCAGCCGCCGCGCTGAAGATGCTGCCGCGCGCCAGGCTGTGCGCGACGGCGCGCTTCATGCCGATTGTGATGTCGCCGATGCCCGCGCCCCAACCGGTGCCGGTATCGGACGCCCCTTCACGGAAGGTGAACGGGACGACGATCTCGATTTGATTGCGAGCGCCGAGCCGGCGTTCGTACACCAGCCTGTTCGCGACGTCGCCCGCGCCGCCTGTCGCGACGGACGTGGTCAGGACGGCTTCATCCTCGGGGAACGCCTTCTCGGTGACGAGCGGCCGCGGGAGGTTGAGCTCGCCACGCGGCCACGCGGGATCGTCGCAGAACGTTCTCATGTGAGCGAGCACGCGAGCGAGCTGATCCGTCGACAGCGCCTGCCCGAAGGCCGGCATCATGCGGGCGAACGCGCGGGCGGGTCCGCCATCGTGGGTCACCGCGAGCCAGTCGGCGTCCGGCTCGCGCGTGGCGAAGCTGCAGTCGGTGAAGTCGGGTAGCGGCTCCGAAAAGTCGACGACCGCGAGCGGTGCGCCTCGGCCGTCGATGCCGTGGCAGTTCGCGCACGCCGCGGCATACAGCTCGGCGCCCGATTGCGCCGTGTCGTGAGAAGCGACGAGCTGGACCGGGTTCAGCCGGTCGGCGGCGGCCGCGGGTGCGGCCGGGACCAGCAGAATGATTGCGAGCACGAACACGGCGCCGGGGAGCGCGCGCCAGCCGAAGCGATCCATGACCACTCCCGAACCCAAGGGAGCAAAATCAACGCCGGGCGAGTGCCGTCGATATCCGCCGGGTACACGCCGGCCCGGCGGCGGAAAATCCCCAGATCGGCGAGAATTCCGCGGTGTGGCCGGGCACGAGTGCTTTCACTGCAAGACGTGGGTCGAGGCGGGCGAGCCGCACGACTGCTGGACGACGACCGAAGCCGCGCTGACGCGCGACCTGCCCGAGCCGCTGCGCGAGGCATGGGAGCGCCTGTGCGAGACGGCCGCCGAGTTCGGCGAGCAGCGGATCTACGCCTCGCACAGCTCGATCATGTTCTCGCGCAAGGCGTGCTACTGCTTCGTGCGCCCGCGGATGACGCGCCTCGAGGTGTGCATCTTCCTCGGCCGCACGGTCACGTCGCCGAAGGTGAAGCGCACCGTGCCGTCCTCGCGCACCAAGATCGCGCACCTCGTCCACGTCACGCACCGGGACGAGGTCGAGCCGCCGCTCACCGACTGGCTGCAGGAAGCCTACGAGCGGTCGCCGGAGCTGAGCGCGCGAGCATCAGCCAGGGTGAAGAAGAGGAAGAAGACGACGAAACGTACGTAGGGCGGGCCGAGCTGTGGCCCGCCTGGCGCGTCGACGCCCGACGCGCCCTACGCACTTCCCTGCATGAGGAACTTGGTGACTTTGTCGCCCCCGGGCGGCTGAATCTCGAGCACGAGCGCCGACTCGCGATGCGCCTTGCCCGCGCCGCCAATCGCGATGAGCTCGTCGAAGATGGCAAAGAACGTGTTCGGGCCGCCGAACGCGTTCATGTCGCCGGCGGCCGACACGACGTCGCGAGCCGCCTCCTCCAGCTCCTCGACCTCGATCGGCTTCTGCCGGAGCCGCGCCTCGTCGATTCTGCGATCGAGCCGGCCGAGCCGCTCCGACAGCCGGGCCTCCACGTTGAACAGCGTGCCGAGAATCGACTTGCGCGGGTCGCGATCGACCGCGCCGATCGTGTCGTTGACGCTCGCGCCGCCGGTGATCGCTCCAGGGATCCGGACCGTGATCGACGTGCGCTCGAGCTTCGTGATCCCCTGGTCGTAGAAGATCGCGGCGATGGCGTCGTTCGCGTACGCGAGCCCGATCGCCGCCTTGAACGCGCGCTCGCGGCTCTGCACGAACTGGCTCGCGACGAGCCGCCGCGCCGTCGTCCGCGCCAGCGCGATCACGTCGTCGGTCGGCAGCGCCGTGAAGGCGTCGTGAATCGCCTTGTGGTCGTAGCGGACGACGT
This sequence comes from uncultured Phycisphaeraceae bacterium, assembly GCA_964529265.1. GTDB lineage: Bacteria > Planctomycetota > Phycisphaerae > Phycisphaerales > UBA1924 > CAZGVW01. The sequence goes on along the minus strand of CAZGVW010000090.1, from coordinate 5,324 downwards.
AGCGGGCGGTGACCGTGCCGAAGCCGTCGGGGAACTGCTGCTGGAGCTCAGCCAGCATGCCGGCCGGCACGAGCTTCAGATGCTCCCCGAGCGCGAGATACTCGGCGAGCTCGCGCGCGTCGGTCAGATCGTCCGAGTGGAGGACGTCGTAGTTCACGCTCATCCGTTCCAGCGTGCGGACGATGAACTTCCGCGTGGCGTCTGGTGACGTCGCGCCGAAGCTCTCGCCGGCCATGCGCAGCAGGAAGTTCGACTGCATCTTCTCCTTGTGCTTCCCGCCCGACTCGACTTGTTCCTTGATCGCGGCCTCCGTCGCGAACACCTGCACGAGCCCGCCGGCCTGCGACTGCAGGCTGTGCTGCGTGCGGCTGACCACTTCGACCAGGCGCTTGTGCGTCCAGCCGAGGACGTTGATCTGCAGCTGCGACGCGCGGGTGACCTCATGGCTCAGCAGCGCTTCGTTGACGCGGACGAGGCTGCTGCCCTTCGCCTGCAGGAACACGTCGCGCATCCGGCCCGCCGCGGCGTCCTGGAAGAGTTGCCGCCCCGCCGGCTCCGTGATGTCGATCTCGACATCGAGCAGCGCCTGATCGGCGGTCGCGCGCGTGTACAGGAAGTTGATCCGCAGCGACACCGACTGCTCGAGCGCCTTCTTGATGTGCTCGTGGAACTTGTTCTTGAACGCGTCGAGCTTCTTCAGCGTGTCGTGGACCTCGCGCAGGACCGCCGCGGTGTCGCTCTCGCGAATCTCCTCGAACGTGCGCCCGACCACCCGCTCGACCAGGCCCTGCAGCGTCGTGTCGCTCAGCGCCTTGAGCTTCGCCGGCGTCGCGATCTTCTCCAGCCGCCCGAACAGCACGTCGAGCTTGAGCTGGCCCTTCACGCCGTCGATCAGCTCGCGCAGCCGCGCGAAGTCGGGCGACGCCGCCACGTCGAGCACCTTCGTCGCCGTCGCGTGGAGCTCCGCGAATCCTTCGCGCGACTCGCCGAACGCAACCTTGAACACGTCGCCGCCGGTGAGCCGCTGAATCAGCTCCCAGGCCTTGGAGTCCTGCAGCTTCGCCAGATCGGCCTTGCTGTTCAGGCGCTTGATGACCTTCAGCGCGAGCTCGAGCTTCTCCTTGTGCGGCCCCAGCGTTTCCTCGTACAGATCCATCACGACGCCGGCGATGCGGTCGTCGATCGAGTTGTAGGCGCCGATCGCCTTCTCGAGCTCGCCCAGGAACCGCCCGACGTTCGTGCGGTCGAGCGCGGTGTCGATCCACTTGTGCGCGAGATCCTGCACCGTGCCGCTGAGCAGCTTGCCGACCGTCTGCTCCAGCGTGTCGAGATCGCTGAGCGTCACCGCCTTCTGAAACACCTGCAGCGCCGATTTGACGTCCGTGCCGAGAAACGCCGCGAGGAATTCGTCCGACGTCTCCGGCAGTCCGTTCACCCTGTACTTGCCGTCGAGGTCGAAGCCGGCGGCGAACTGGAACCGCGCGTCGCGCCGCTTGTGCACGGCAATCCGCACGAAGCCTGGCTCGCGGCCCGGCTGCAGCGTGATCGCGAAATCGCCCGCGAGGCGGTAGTTCATCGACAGCGCGGCCTTGGCCTTCAGCGCGTACTCGATCGACGCCTCGATGTCGCGCACCCTGATCCCCTCGGTGCCGGCCAGCGAGTAGCCCCAGTTGAGCGCCGCGCCCACCTCGAGAAAGCCGCTGTACCCGAACTGCACGATCTCGCCGGCGTCCGGCGCGGACTCCGGCGTGCCGCGCGTGTGAGGCAAGCGCACGTCCGACAGCACGTCGAGCAGGATCGATCCCGCCGGATCGTTGCGGTCGTACAGCCGGAAGCGCGAGAACTCCACGCCGCCGCCGGCTTTGGCGCTCAGGCCGAACGACAGTCCCGCCGGGCCGGCGACGGTCCCGGCGGCGGCCGCTTTCGCGTGTGCCTTCAGCATCACCAGCGCGCCAATGCGGTCCGGTGGCACCTGTGCGGCCGCGCCATCGCCGATGCGAATCGGGATCGGATCGCCGGGCTGGCTCAGCACCAGCGCGACCTCCCCGCCGCCGGAGAACGACGTCTTGCACGCGATCGACTCCCGGGCGCCGAACGACAGCTCCGGACTCGCGGCGCCCACTTTCGCCACCACCAGTTCGCGCGCCTTGTCAGGAAAGCGCTGCTCGGGCAGAAACGCCGTGCCGGCCGCCGGCGACAACGTGATCGCCAGATCGCCCTTGCCGCCGAGGAATCCGCGCTTGAACGTCTTCGTGCTGACTGGCAGTTTCAGCATAGTCCCCCGGTTAAAAACCCGAGTAATCGATGAAGCCCGGCGCCATGCTCGCGATCTTCCGGCCGTCGCGCCTGAACACGCCGACCCCTTCGCGCGATCCGCCGTCGTTGGTGTTGCCCTCGACCGTGATCACTCGCCCGCCCGCCGTCTCGACGACGAACCCGGTGTGGCCGACGCCGCCGCCGAAATCCATGATGAAGACGAACCCCGGCTGGATCAACGAGGGATCGCTGACGGCCTGCGCGCGCATGACGCGCGGGATCTCCGCGCGTCCCGCGTTGCGCCAGTGGGCTAGCACGCCGGCGGTCTTGATCACCGGATTGCGTGTGCCCGCCTGCGTTGCCGCCTGGGCGAAGCACCAGTAGACGAACGCGGCGCACCACGCGAATCCGCCGGACGGATTCAATCCGACGGCGCGGATGTACTCGTCCACGCGCGGCCCGCGATTCGATCCGGGCGGCTGCTCCATCGTCCCGATCTCCGCCAGCGCGAACTCGAGCGCGTCGGTCGCCAGCGACGCGGCCGCGGTCACCACGGGCGCGGACGCGTCGCCGAACAGCGCGGCCCACGTGATCGGACCGACGAGGCCGTCCACGACGAGCGGCTGACCGGAGGCGTCCGGAAAACGCGCCTGGAACCGCTTGACCGCCGCGCGCGTGGCCGCGTCGAGCCGTGCGGTCTCGATCAGCGGTCCACAGCCGCGCCCGGTCAAGCGCCGCTGAACCGAGCGGATGACGTCGGACGGCGCACGCAGCTTGTGCAGCGCGACGCCGGGAAATGCGGGTGCAGGCATGAAGGCCCTCGTGGGCTCGCGCGATCAGACGATTAGCTCGTAGCCGGGATCGAGCTTCTGGTGGTGCACGAGCAGCTCGCGGATCGCGAACGGATGCGTCGCGCTGTTCGTGAGGTGGTTCCGCAGCACCTGGAACACATGCTCGAGTCCCGCCGCGTCGTCGATGTCGATGTCGGCGCGCCACTCGTCGTCTTTCGCGAAGAAGGTGAGCTGCAGGTTGCCGTAGTGGTCGAGCGTCTTGTAGCTGCCGGCGCGAGTGAAGTCCTTCGGCGGGTGGTGCAGCGATCCGTCCACTTCCTGGAAGAGGCCGCTGTGGACGGCGTTCTTCGTCTCCTCGCGCAGCTCCTTCGGCACGACGGCGAAGAAGCGGTCGCCCCGGAGCTCGGTGAGGCGCGTGATGTACGAGAGCACGCTGCGGCCGGACGCGAAGGCGGTGGCGCCCGTCTTCGCGACGATGTTCAGCAGCCCGCCGAGGCGGATGTCGTCGATCGCGTCGTACAGCGCCTCGCCGAACTTGCCCTCGAAGAGCAGCACGCCGTCGCTCGACTCGAGCACGCGCCGGGCGTCTTCGGCCAGGTCGTCGTAGTCGGGGGGATCCAGCTTCTTCACCTTGCTCGGATCGACCGGGAAGGTGAGCGCGAGCTCGGTCACCCCGCTCGGCTTGATCGAGACGAACTGGCTGACCGGCAGATACGACGGCGGATCGATCAGCACGCGGTACACGCCGTCGGGCTGCGCGTGCAGGTTCGTCACGGTCGTCTGCTTGCCGGCTTTGATCCGGACGCGCTGATCGGTGCCGCGGGTGAGATGCCGCAGCTCGAGGTTGACGTCTTCGCGCAGCGGTTTGCCGTCGACGTTCGTGAGGTGCAGCTTGAGCTTGCCTGGGTTGGCCATACCAGCACTCCGGGGGGCCCGCACAGGGTAGACCCGGCCGCGTGGCAATTCAAGGACGATCGTCGGACAGCAGCAGCCCTCGACTCGCCAGCCCTGTGAGGCTGTCGAGCTTGTCGAAGAACGCCGATCGCACGCGCGGAAACGGCTGCAGCGTCCACAGCACTTCGGCGTTGGTCCATGCCGCGGCCCGCGCCTTCCGCACCTGCCACATGGCGGCCACGTCGTCTACCCGGCCGGCGAGCTCGTCCACGACGCGAATCACGCCGGTGGAGAACTCGTGTTTGACCTCCGCCTGCACCCGCTCGAGCAGGTCGTTCAGGTTGTCGAAGTCGTGACGCCGTGCGTCTCCGCTCACCGGATCGCCGCCGCGGCGGTCGAACACCTGCACGATCCCGGCGGGAAGATCACGATTGATGTGCGCATTCATACCGGCGAGCGCGAACTGCAACCGCGCGATGCCCGGCCGGTGCCGGCACTCCAGCAGCGGCCGCCACGCGGCCGGCGCGTGCTCGACGCGCGGCTCGCCGCGTATGAGCGCCTCGAAATACAGGTTCGCGAAATCGACGTCGAGCGCGGCCATGAACTCGGGGTCGCTGAACGCGTCCACGACGACCGCCTTGCGGACGTGTTCGGTGACGCGCAGGTAGAGGCGATTGAACCACTTCACGCCATCGGTGTCTGGCAGGTGTTGATCGATCGCCGCCATGATGGCGACGACGTCTTCGATCGAGCGCGCCGGTGCACCGGCAAGGATCGCGGTCAGCATCACGACTCGGATTATGCCGCGCCCGGGCCTCGAACGGCCGCCGGCGCGGTCGAACCGGCTCGCGTCTCGGCAGCGGCTCGATGTCCACCACGGGCGTGCCGTCGATCGCCTCGATGGGGCCGATGCGCAGCCGCGTGCCTTCGATCGCCCGCACGGCCACGGGATGCAGCCCCGGCGGGTTCGGCCGGTCGGGCGATCGCGTGGGAAACACGCCGGTGATCGGGTTCCGCGGATCGGACCGCGGGCGGACGCGAAACACGTCGCGGCGCGCGCGGTGCAGCCAGGTGATCACGATGAGCCGGTCCCCGACGGCGGACGTGCTGCGCGGGTTTGATCGGCCTCGGTGCGTACTGTTAACTTTGAGGGGTTTCGCGCCTGCCGATCTGTCCGCCTTCGCGCCTTGCGCTCCGGCGGGACAAGCCTCAACTGGGAGGTCGTTCAACGGTAGGACACGTGGCTCTGGACCACGTTATCGGGGTTCGAATCCCTGCCTCCCAGCCACTCGACTTGAGGCGCTCCAAGTCATTCTCTGCCAGAGAGTTGAGCGAGTTCGATTTCGACCGCTCGCGCTGACTCGACCGTCGAGGCTCGTGCAA
>CAZGVW010000089.1:0-4658 GCA_964529265.1 uncultured Phycisphaeraceae bacterium | reverse complement strand
CGATCGGGGACGGCCCGCCACGGCTCTCGCGTGCGGGTTGACGCTCGGGCTCGCCTGTCTGACGCGAAGCGTGCTGTGGCCGCTTCCGATCGTGCTCTGCCCCCTGCTGATGTTTCTGTTGCCAGGCCCACGACAAACGCGTCTGGCGCTGTCGGCTTTGGTCTTCGCCGGCTATGTGCTTGCCGTGGGTCCCTGGGCGGTTCGCAACACGCAGGTGCAAGGCGTGTTCACCATGGTCGACACGATGGGGGGCCTGAACCTGCACATGGGCAACTACGAGCACACGCCCGATGATCGCCTCTGGGATGCCATCTCGCTGACCGGGGAGAAGCACTGGGCATATCCCCTGCAGGCCGAGCATGCCGGGGGCGGTCTCACCGAAGGGCAGAAGGACAGGTGGGCGCAACGACGCGCCCTGGCGTACATCGCCGCTCACCCAGGCACCTCGTTGCGCCGTTCGGCGATCAAGTTCGCGGACTTCTGGGGCATCGAGCGTGAGCTCGCTGGCGGATTCGCTCGAGGCATCTACCACCCGCCGACCTGGTTCGCGGTCACGGCCGCTGCGGCGGTGGCCCTGGCGTTCGTTCTGGTCGCGCTCACCGGCACGGCAGGCTTCTGGCTCGTGGGAGCCCGCGAGTGGCGGGCGCACGTGCTCGTGTTGCTGCCTGCGGTTGCCATCATGGCCGGTCATACGATCACCTTCGGGCATTCCCGCTACCACCTTCCGCTCATCCCCATCCTGGCGCTGTATGGCGCGGCGTTCGGCCGCGACGTCCTCGCCAGGAGCGTGCAATTGGCGCAGCCGGCCGTGCTGCGCTACGGCAAGCTGCGGCTCGCCGCCTCCGTCACCTGCGTGCTCGGATTGCTGCTGATCTGGAGCCGTCAATTGCTTCTTGTCGATTCGGAACGCATCAGTGCATTTTTCGCCAATGTCCGTTGACGTCGCGTACGCGGCCGGCCGCGCAACGCAGCAGAGCTGGCAGCCGGCAGACGGCGGTCTGCGGAACCCGCTGGACCCGGAGCGGCGAATTCACGCCGTCCTCTTCGATCTCGACGGCACGCTGTACCGACAGGCGCCGCTGCGCGCGATCATGGGCCTCGAACTGCTCGCCCTGCCGCTGTTGTTCAACCCGTGGCGGGCACCGCGGCACTGGCGCGCGCTCGGCGCTTATCGCCGGGCGCAGGAGCAACTGCGAGCGGAGGCGTCGGACGGGGCCGAGACCCTCGGTCGCGCGCAGCTCATCGCGGCCGGCCGAACGGCGAACATGCCGCTGCCTGAACTGGAAAGCCTGGTCAACGAGTGGATGTTCCAGCGCCCGCTGAAGTATCTGCGCCTGCTGCGCGCGCCTGGTCTGGCGTCGCTGCTGGAATGGCTGGCCGCGTGCGGCATCCGCACCGGCGTGCTGTCGGACTATCCCGCGGCGGCGAAGCTGACCGCTCTGCAGCTGGCTGATCATTTCTCACTGGTGCTGTCGTCCGCCGATCCGGATATCCGCCGGCTCAAGCCTCACCCGCGAGGGTTTCTGCGCGCCTGCGATCGATGGCGGCTGCACCCGCGTGACGTCCTCGTCGTCGGCGATCGGCCCGACGTCGATGCGGCCGGTGCGGCCGCCGCCGGCATGCCCTGCGTGATCATCAGCCGGACGCGCGCCGACGCCTCATCCACCTATCTCCGGGTGTCTTCTTTCAAAAGGCTTCATCGTGTCCTCGAGCGTGGCCGCTAGAGTCGAAACGCCATCCCGATCGGCGATCTGGCCGTACATCCAGATCGCGCGCGCGGATCACTGGTTCAAGAACGCCTTCATGCTTCTCGGCGTGGTCCTGGCCATCTTCTACGAGCCGGCGACGGCCGCGTGGGCGAGCCTCGTGCCTCTGGCGATCGCGGTGGCCGCCACGTGTCTGGTGGCATCCAGCAACTACGTGCTCAACGAGCTGCTCGACGGCAGCCGCGATCGCGAACATCCTGAGAAGCGCCTTCGTCCGGTGCCCTCGGGCCGGATCCATCCGGCGGTGGCCTACGTCGAATGGCTCGCGCTGGCGATCGCCGGATTCGGGTTGGCGTTGACGCTGAACCTGTACTTCTTCGGTTCGGCGCTGCTGCTGTGGATCATGGGGATCATCTACAACGTGCCGCCGCTTCGCACCAAGGAGTGGCCGTACGTGGATGTCCTGAGCGAGTCGGTGAACAATCCGATCCGCCTGTTTCTCGGATGGTTCGCGCTCGTCCCGGACCATGTCCCGCCCATTTCGCTGGCCATTTCGTACTGGATGCTGGGCGCGTTCTTCATGGGCATGAAGCGGTTCGCCGAACTGCGGCACATCGGCGATCGGCGTCTGGCGGCCGCCTATCGCCGGTCGTTCGCGCATTACACGGAAGAACGGCTGCTCGTCAGCCTGGTGTTCTACGCCACCACCTGCGCGCTCTTCGCCGGAGTCTTCGTGGTCCGGTATCACCTGGAGCTGATTCTCTTTGCTCCGGTTGGCGCCGGCGTTCTCGCGTTCTATCTCCACGTCGGCCTGCGGCCCAACAGCGCCGTTCAGCATCCGGAGAAGCTCTACCGCGAGCGCCTGTTCTTCGCGTACATGACGTTCGCCGCCATTCTGTTCGTGGTGCTGATGTTCACCTCCATCCCGTCGCTCTACGACCTGTTCAATGTCGAGCCGGCGAGGATGGAGCCACTCTGGACGCTGGGAGGCAGGTAGTGCCAGGCCTGCTCGGCGTGGCTGGTCGGCAGAGCCGGGACGCGGCCGTGCGTGTGATCCGCGGATGCGATCGGCTGCTGCGGGGCCGGTGCGCGGCGGAACACTGGATCGCCCACGACGGCCAACTGGCCGTCTGTCGCGTGCGGCTTGACACACACGCGGCGTCTCCACCTGCTGGTCCCCAGGATCTTCGCGTCCCGATCGTCCTCTTTCAGGGTGTCCTCCACAACGAGCTCGCCTTGACGGAGCAGGCCGCTCGGGAGCCGTGGGCGGGCGAGAGGCGCAGCCACCGGTCGTCGAGCCCGCCCCTCGACGAAGTGCTGAGCAGGCTGTACCGGCGCGACGGCGACGAGTTCGTCGCGAACCTCGAGGGGGAGTTCGCGCTGCTGGTGCTGGATCCGGCGCGGCATCGCCTGCTGGCCGCCACGGATGCCTCCGGGAACTATCCGGTCTACTGGCACGCGGAGGCGAGCGGGCTGATTGTCGGCACGGACCTGGGCGCCGTGCTCGCGAGTCGATCCGATCCGGCTCAGCTCTGTCTGCGCGCGGTCGCCGACTATCTGACGTGCGGCATGGTGCTCGGCGACAAGACGCTCGCGCGTGACGTCCGTGCACTCGGTCCGGGCGAGCTGCTGACCTATGACCTCGATCAACGTGGTCCCCGGCTGCGCCGCTATTGCGACCTGGCCGGGTTCTTCGAGCCGAAGGCCACGAACAAGCAGGAGTATCTCGACTCGGTCGTCCACGCATTTGGGGGCGCCGTGTCGCGCGCGCTCCATGGCAAGGGTCAGGTCGGGCTCTCGCTTTCCGGCGGCCTGGACAGCCGCGCCATTCTGAGCGCCGCGGGTGCCCGCGCCTCCTCGCTTGGCACGTTCACGGTCGGCGTGCGGGGGTGCGCCGACGAAATCATCGGCGGCCGTCTCGCGCGCATCGCGGGCACGCGCCACACGTTCTTTCCGCTCGACGCCGGCTACCTCCGGGATTTCCTGCCGAACATGGCGGAGATGGTCTCGCTCACCGGGGGCATGTACCTGAGTCATGGCCTGACCGAGATGCTCGCGCTGCGGGTTCTCGATCAGGCTGGCATTTCAGTGCTCCTCCGCGGCCACGGCGGCGAACTGGCCAAGGCGCATCTGGCGTGGCCGCTGCACACCGATCGGCACGTCTACACGCTCCGGTCGGCGGACGAACTCGCCGGTTATCTGGCCGGCCGGGCGAACTACGTCACGCCGGGTCTTCCCCTGTCCCGGGTCCTGACGCCCGACGCCACCGCGGCTGCAGGCGATGGTGCGCGCGAGTCGTTCCGCGAGCTGCTCCGCGACACCACGCTTTCGCCGCCGGACGCCTGCAGCTATCTCTACCTGCACGAGCTCCATCGTCGATTCACGGTGCCGTCGCTGGAGCTGTTCCGCTCCAAGGTCGAGGTGCGACTCCCCTTCGTCGATCGCGCCTTCCTGAAGGTGGTGCTGGCGGCTCCTCCCGAATGGCGGGACTCGACAGACATTCATCAGAGGATTACGGCCGCCGGCATTCCGGCCCTGGGCCGTGTGCGAGACTCGAACACCGGCGCGCCGGCCAATGCCGGGCCGCGCGCGATCTTCGTGCTCGACAAGCTCAACAGCGTCCTGCGTCAGCTCAATGTGCCCGGATATCGGCACTATCACAACTTCGATGGCTGGATGCGACGAACGCTGCTGGACAGCGTAGAAGCTGAACTGCTGTCACCGACGGCACGCGTGCAGGCGTTCGTGCCCGCGGCGCGCATCCGGGCGATCGTGACGGACACGCGAACCGGCGTCGCCGACCGCAGCCATCTGCTCCAGATCCTGCTCATTCTGGAGCTTTGGCAGCGCGAACATCACATCGAGGCCGCCGCATGACTCCGGTCTGGTTCCGCGTGACGACCGTGGTCATCTCGGCAGCGGTCATCCTGACCGCACAGAAAACACGGCACC
>CAZGVW010000088.1:0-3494 GCA_964529265.1 uncultured Phycisphaeraceae bacterium | reverse complement strand
CCGTTGCAACTGCTGACCTCTGTGCGGGGATGACGCAGGCGGTTCGCGCCATCGCCCGCTGGTCGCCGCGCGATCCGGCTCGCAGCCACGCCCGAGCCCCTGCCCGCGCGGTGCTATCTTCTGCCCTGAACACCGGTCGATATGGCAGACAGTAGGCGAAGCAGGAGCGCAGGCAGCGGGTATGAGCGAAGGCCGTGTGGTTTCAATCAACGTGTCGAACGGCGGCGTCCCGAAGCGGCCCGTCGAGCGCGCCCGCATCACCCGGAGCGGCGTGGAGGGCGACCGGCAGGAGGACAAGGCCCACCACGGCGGACCGGATCGGGCGGTGTCGGTCTTTGCGCTGGAAGTCATCGAACGCCTGCGCAGCGAGGGGCATCCGATCGCGCCCGGAACGGCGGGCGAGAACCTGACGATGGCGGGGCTGGATTGGGCCAAAGTCGCACCGGGCGCGCAACTTGTGTTCGAGGGCGGCGTGACGCTGGAGGTGGCGTCCTACTGCTCGCCGTGCAGAACGATCGCGGCATCGTTCAAGGACGGGGAATCGAAGCGGATCAGCCAGAAACTACATCCGGGGGAGAGCAGGGTGTATTGCAGTGTGGTTGTTGAGGGGGAGGTAAGGGCGGCGGAGGGCGTGCAGGTCACGCAATCGCCCTCCGGAACTGATCGGCGTCTGTCCGATACAGGCGGCGCAGCGGTGGAGGGCTCGTAACGTCTACCATGGATTGCATGCAAGGCGAGCCCACGAATGCGGCGTCAGGTTCTGATCGCTGCAGCGCCTGCGGCTACAGCCTCGTTGGCCTCTCCGCTTCTCAGGCATGTCCAGAGTGCGGCGCTGCTGACAGAGCCGGCGAACTCCCGGGATCAACTGGGCTGTACTCCTTCTTCGCGCTCCTGCTCGCCGTTGCGCCTGTCATTGGCAGCCTTCTTCTTCCAAGAAACGTGTACCCACCGCGCAGCGTGTGGCTGTTCGCCCTCGTCGTCGCTCTCGTGACCTGCGTGCATCTTCTCTCCGTATGGTGGCTCCTGCGCCTTGACTCTCGAAGGCAGGGGCGGCGAGTCTCGAGCACACCATTGATAGTGGCTGCGTTCTGCGACGTCCTTTGGGGAGGCTTTCTCGTCCTCGCGGCCGCTTCTTCGGGCATTTAGCCACCGCGCAAGGGCCGCGGGCCACCTGAGGTCAATCGCGTGACGCCCAACCCCCGATGGCTGTGTCACGGATGCGGGTACTCGCTCGAAGGGCTCGCCGAGGGGACGATCTGTCCGGAGTGCGGCGAAGCGCCACTGCCGCGGTGCGTGCGGTGCGGAAACACGTTCCGCGCAATGCCGCGCGACGGGCACTGCCCGCTGTGTGCGTTCGGTCGGCCGGGCCTCATCTTCGGTCACAACTGGCCGACCTGGGCCACGCTGGCGTTCGCCGTGGCGCCGGCCGTGGTCGTGTTCCTTGTCGGGCGACCAGTCGGGTGGCTCTGGATTCTCCCACTGTTCGTGCTCCTGTTCGTGACGCCCCTGCACCTGGCGCTCCTGGGCCAGATGCTCGCGTCATCAGCGTCGCCGACCCTGCGCCGCCGCCCCGCATGGATCGGCCTGCCTGTCTTCGCCCTCGACTGGATGGCGGGGTTCTGGATAATGTTCTGACACAACGCGTACGATTTCGACGCTTGCACGCCTCCCCGTCAACCGATCAACCCGCTCGATGCGCTTCCTGCGGCTATTCGCTGCAGGGGTTGCCTTCGTACGCCCTGTGCCCTGAGTGTGGCAGCGCCGCACGGGGAAAGCCGCGGATGCGCGAACCGGGCGGCCTGTTCTACCTCGCGCTCGTCCTGGCGTTCATTCCTTGGACAGCTGGCGCCGGGTGGGTCGCTCATTCGCTGCCCATCGCCGTAAACAGTGTCGCCATTCTCGTTTGTGCCGTTGTTCACGTGCTCTTCGTGCGGTGGCTGATACGCCTTGACAGCCGAAATCAGGGCGGGCCGGTTCCCCCCATTCCAACCGTGGTGTCAATCGTTGTGAACGCCATCATCGTGGCCTTCGTGGAGTTCACTCTGCTGCTGTTGGCTCTCCGTGGATTCGTGTAGGCCTGCGACCCGCGAGCAATTCTCGCACATTTCAATCGACCGCTGCTCCATCTCTCCCCAACCACTCCCTCTCCCGCCTTTCTCTGTGCCCCTCTGTGACTCTGTGGTGAACTCTGCCCACCGTGGTGAACTCTTCGCTCCCAAACCCCGGCGTAGAATCGCCTCCGCATGCTCCGCCACCCCCCGCGCCCCTTCGAGGTCGTCAGCCCCTTCCGCCCGACAGGCGATCAGCCCCAGGCCATCGCTGCGCTGACGCAGCGCATCCGCAACGGCGCGCCCGCATCCTGCCTCCTCGGCGCCACCGGCACCGGCAAGACCTTCACGATGGCGCACGTCATCCAGGCCGTGCAGAAGCCCACGCTCATCATCAGCCACAACAAGACGCTCGCCGCCCAACTCTTCGAGGAGATGCGCGAACTCTTCCCGAAGAACGCCGTCTCCTACTTCGTCTCCTACTACGACTACTACCAGCCCGAGGCCTACATCCCCCAGCGCGATATCTACATCGAGAAAGACGCCTCGCGCAACGACGATCTCGACCGCCTGCGCCTCGCCGCGACGAGCAGCCTCATCAGCCGGCGTGACGTCGTCATCGTCGCCAGCGTCTCGTGCATCTTCGGCCTGGGCTCGCCCGATGAATACAGCCGCAAGGTGATCAGCCTCACCCGAGGCGCCGAGATCAGCCGCCGCGACCTCCTGCTGGCCCTCAGCGACATGCAGTACAAGCGCGGCGATTTCGAGTTCCAGCGCGGCATGTTCCGCGTCCGCGGCGATACGCTCGAGCTCTTCCCCGCCTACGAGCAGTTCGCCGTCCGCATCGAGCTCTTCGGCGACACCATCGAATCCCTGCAACTCATCAATCCCACCTCCGGCGAGGTCCTGGCCGATGAGAAACAGTTCTTCGTCTTCCCGGCCGTGCACTACGTCATGCCGGAAGACCAGATGCAGGGCGCGATCGAGGCCATCCGCCGCGAACTCGATGAGCAGGTCATGCGCCTCCGCAGCGAAGGCAAACTGCTCGAAGCCCAGCGCCTCCTCGCCCGCACGAAATACGACATCGAGATGATGCAGGAGGTCGGCTACTGCTCCGGCATCGAGAACTACTCGCGCCACCTCGATGGCCGCCCGCCCGGCGCCAAGCCCTACACACTCCTCGACTATTTCAACCACGCGCCTTCGGAGCACGCCGCGGCGCCCGATGGCGACGCCCTCCCCGGCTTCGCCGCGCCTTCGCGCCCCTCCGACTGGCTCTGCATCATCGATGAATCGCACGTCACGCTCCCACAGATCCGCGCCATGTACAACGGCGATCAGCAGCGCAAGGGCGTGCTCGTCGAGCACGGCTTCCGCCTCCCCAGCGCCCTCGATAACCGCCCCCTGCGCTTCGAAGAATTCGAGGCCTTCGTCCCCCAGGTCCTC
>CAZGVW010000087.1:0-5404 GCA_964529265.1 uncultured Phycisphaeraceae bacterium | reverse complement strand
CGATCACAGGAGGTCCCATGCTCGACGATGACAGCACCACTGGACGCGTGCTCACCCGACGCGAAGTGCTGGCGCTGCTGGCCGCCGCAGGCTCGGCGCCCTTCGCCGGCCTCGACCTCCGCGCGCAGGCCCTGCCCGGCTGCGTCGTCGTTCCCGCACAGACCGAAGGGCCGTATTTCGTCGATGCGAAGCTGAACCGGTCCGACATCCGCTCCGATCCCTCGACGAAGACGGTCGTCGAAGGCGTGCCGCTCGGTCTCGCGATGAGAGTGTTCCAGATCTCCGGCGCGGGCGCGTGCGCGCCGCTGGCCGGCGCGATCGTCGACCTGTGGCAGTGCGACGCGCTCGGCGAGTACTCCGACGTCGCAGACCGCAGAATCGGCTTCGACAATCGCGGCGAGCGATTCCTGCGCGGCTATCAGACCACCGGCGCCGATGGCGTCGTTCGGTTCGCGACGATCTATCCCGGCTGGTATCCGGGCCGCACGGTCCACATCCACTTCAAGATCCGGACGGACCCGGCCGCCGCGCGCGGGCGGGAGTTCACCTCGCAGCTCTACTTCGACGACGCGCTCACGGACAGGGTCCACAGCCAGCCGCCGTACAGCACGAAAGCCGGGCGCCGGACGACCAACGCGAACGACGGCATCTACCGGAACGGCGGAAAGCAGTTGATGCTGAAGGTCGCGCCGGACGGCGCGGCGTACCAGGCGACGTTCGACATGGCGTTGACACAGTGACGCCGGGGCTGAAGCCCCGGCACCACGAATGGCGGTCGGCTACGTCTTTTTCTTCCTGAACGCCTGTGTGACCTCTCGCGACGGGCCGTTGGCCGTGCGCGTCGTCTCGACGATCATCGTTCCGTCCTTGTCGAGCCACCGCACCTCCTTGAACTCGCTCGACAGATCGCCCTGATCGGTCGCGACCGTCTGCGTGCCCGTCGTGACGAGGCGGCCGCTGCTCACCGTGGTCCTGCTCTTCTGCGTCGTGCGGCCGTTGACGTTCACGCTCTCAGCGCCGTCCAGCTTGTAGACGAATTTCTGCTGGGCGCCGGTAGACAGCGTCCGCACGATCATCAGCGCGGCCGGCGACTGTGTGATGACCCACTCGGGCGGCCTGCTGCCGCCGGCGCCGCCCTGGACCGCCGCCATGCCGCCCGCGCTCGCGGCCACGCCGCCGGCGCTGCTGCTGCCGGGCGTAGCTTTCAACAGCGCCGCGGTCTTGTCGGCGTCCAGCGTCCACGTGCCGGCGAAGTCCGGGGCGGACTGCGCCGTGAGCGATGCGCCAGCCAATGTGAGGCCGGCCAGAACGGCGATGAGACGAATGCTCATGACTCCTCCGATGCGTTACTCGACGCGCAGCGCGCGCGCCGGATCGACGTGCAGCGCCCGCCGCGCCGGCAGCCACGAGGCGATCAGCACCACGCCGGCGACAAGCGCGATCGCACCGGCGTACGACGCCGGGTCGAGCGGGTGAATGCCGAACAGCGTGGCGCGCAGGACGCCGGCAAGAGTCGCCGCGGCCGCGACGCCGGCGCCCACGCCGACAGCGGCGAGCAGCGCCGTCCGGCCCGTGGCGAGGCGGACGATGTGGCGCTCGCCGGCGCCGAGTGCGCGGCGGATGCCGAACTCGACGCGGCGCCGCTCCACCGCATACGCCAGCACGCCATACAGACCGAGGACGGCCGTGGCCACGGCCAGCGCCGCGAACAGCGCCAGCGCGATCGCGTAGAACCGCGGCTGCGCGAACGTCCGCCCGAGGCGCACGTCCAGCCGCTCGATGTTGTGGACCGGCCATTCCGGCTCGATCTCGCGCACGATCGATCGGATCGCGGGCACGATCGCCTCCGGATCGCCCGCGGTTCTGACCGCGACGCCGCCGGCGACATGTCCGTAGCCCAGGCTTTCCGGCTGCTGCGTCGCGAGCTGAATCACCGAGGGCGGCGCATCCGCCGTCAGCGGGCCGATGCGCATCGACGCGACGACGCCGATGATGCGCGCGAAGGCGTTCGCCCGGACCCGCAGGCGATGGCCGACCGGATCCTCGCCCGGAAAGTAGCGCGACGCGAACACGTCGTTGACGAGACAGACCGGCTCCGATTCGGGAGTGTCCTGTTCGGCAAACAGGCGGCCGGCCACGAGGCGCGTGCCGACCGCGCGCAGATAGTCGCGCGTCACGCCGAGGCTCTGCGCCCGCGGCCGTTCATCGGGCTCCGGTAAGGCCCGTCCCTCGATGGTGTAAGTGCCGGCGTTGCCGCCGACGTGTAGCGGCAGCGCGGATGTGACCCCGACGGCGCTGACGCCGGGGTAGACGGCCAGGCGCGCCGTCAGCTCGCCGTAGAAGCGGTGCTGTCGCCCGCGCTCGCGCGAGATGCCTTCGGGCCTGGCGACCTGAAACGTGATCACGCCCTCGGGCCGGTAACCGGGATCGACCGCCGTGAGCGTCTGAAGGCTGCGGCCGAACAACGCCGCATTCGCCAGCAGCATCGTCGCCAGCGCGACTTGAGTGGCGACGAGCCCATGACGCAATGCGCCGCCGCTACCGGTGCGGGCGCTGCTCGTGGATTGGCGCAGATCGGTCGAGGGCGTGTGCCATGCCGGCATCGCGCCGGTGATGACCGCCACGATTCCGGCCGCCCCGGCGACGAACAGCAGCGACGTGACGTCGAACTGCACTTCGTCGAGCCTGGGCAGATCGGCTGGCGCAAACCGCGGCAGCACGCGGATCGCCATCCACGCGGATAATCCGCCCAGCCCCCCGCCAAGGCCGGCGATGAGGAGCTGCTCGAACAACAGCGGACGCGTGATGCGCCAGCGCGACGCGCCGAGGGCGATCCGCATGGCCACTTCGTGCCGGCGCGAGGTGTTGCGGGTGAGCACCAGCGTCGCGAGGCTGGCGCACATCGCCGCCAGCAGGCCGACCACGCCGGCCGACAGCATCGTCAGCGCGGGTCTGACCGGCTCGATGATCTCGCTGGCGAGCGGGTCGACACGGACTTTCGGAATGTCAACGCCGCCGTCGAAGAACGCCGGATTCGCCATGGCCACCGTCTGCAGGACGTGCTGGCCCTCGGCGGCGACGTCCTCGATCGTGACGCCAGGCTTCAGCCGGGCGGTCACGTCCATGTTGAAGCTGAACATCCGCTGACGGCCGGGGTCGGGATACGGGAACTTCGACGGCCGGTACACGTCGACGCCGGGCCGCAGGAAATCGAGCGTGGCGGGAATCACGCCGACGATACGGGTCGGCTGGCCGTTGATCGCGATGAAGAGATGGATGACGTCGGGCCGGCGGCCCAGGCGCTGCGTCCAGAAGCGATCGGTGACCACCGCAACCGGCTCGGCGTCGCGCGCATCGTCGGCCGCCGTCAGCAGCCGTCCGGCCACGGACGGCACGCGATAGACATCGAAGAACTGCGGGCCTACCTCCGCCACGGTGAGGCGTACCGGATCGACCGGCACACGCACGGTGGCGTCGAGGGTGTTGATCGGCGCAAACGCCGCGATCGTCCGGCTCGAGGTCTGCCAGACGCCGGCCGAGACATCGCGCAGCGTGACACGGCTGCGCTGCCCGGCGTTGATCATGCCGTCGAACATCGTGCTGCGCGGCGCGTCCCATTCGCCGAGGCGGACGATGCGATCGGCGTCGGGGACGGGAAGCGGCGCCAGCAGGATGCCGTTCACCAGCGAGAACACGGTGGTGGAGAGGCCGATCCCGAACGTGAGCGACAGGACGGCGATGACGGAGAAGACCGGCGAATGGCGCAGCGCACGCACCGCGTGGCGGGCGTCGAGGCGCACATTGTCGAGCGCCCAGCGCCCGCGGGTGCGTTCGTGCGCCGTCGAGATCAGATCGCGGCGATGGAGCGCGAAGCCGAGCATGAGCGCTGCCGTCTGCTGCCAGTACCACCAGCGGGCGGCACGGCTGCCCGTCGCCGCGGCGCGCGCCTGGAACTGCTCGTCGAGATCGCCGATGAGCTCGTCGCGCTCGTCGCGCAGCAGGCGTCCGGCGAGCAGGCGCTGGGCGAGGCGCGGCGGCTGGCTCATGACCGCGCCTTTCGCAGCCGCGCCGCTTTCGGCCACATGCTGACGAGCGCGGCGCGCGAGGCCTCGAGCTGCCGCTGGCCCTGGGCGGTGATCGTGAAGAAACGCTTGGCGCGGCCGCCGCGCTCGGGCGTCGGGTCGCCGAGCCGCGATTTGACCAGGCCCTTGGCTTCGAGCCGGCGGAGCGCGATGTACACCGACGGGCGCAGGTACTCGCGGCCCGTTCGCGCCTTGATCTCTTCGAGAATCGGGACGCCGTAGCTGCGGTTGCCGAGGCGGAGGACGGCGAGGAGGACGAGCTGTTCGAGGGGGCCGAGGGCGTCGCGGGTCATGATTAGGTATGCATGATATACGAAATCATGCACACACTTGGACGCGACTCGCCAGCAGGCGGTTGGCTCGAGGGTCGCCACCGCCGACCGCGGCGGCAACGCGAACGCGCATCGCGATCCGGAGATCCGCCCCCTCACGCTCACCGCCAATGAACAGTGCGCGTGGTCGCGTTTCTTGCCAGTCTGAGCGGGCAGGTGTACGAAGGCGCGCGCTGACTCGTGCGCCTACGGCACCTTCAACACGACCATCTGCAGCCCTGGGATATCGGCAAAGTCTTTGGCGTTGGACGTGAGCAGCCGGAAACCGCGCTGGATCGCTTGTGCCGCGAGCCATAGATCACTGACGCGAACATCAGGGTCCCTGCCGGCCTTCTTGATCTTGGCGGCCAGCGTGCCAAAGACTTCGCCGGTCTCGATGGTGATCCGTAGCTGGGGTTTTCGGCGAAGGCGCCGCAGCATGGCCGTGGCTCGTTGCTTGTGGGACCCAGACTGCAGCAACTCGAGACCGAGTCGAATCTCGGCGACGTTGACCGGCGAAAGGTAGACGGGTTGCTGCCTGGTGATGGCGTGAACGTCGGCCGCCGAGAGCGTTCCGCGTTCAACGGCAATCCACAGGCTGGTATCGATCAGCCAGCCCATGGATTCCGCAGCTCCGCCACACGCCCTCGCCGGCGCCTTCGGTGCGACCCGATCGCGGCCGACAGGGCCTCCGCCGTCTCGTCGTCAAGCGTGCGATACAGGTCGGCGAGCACGCTCAAGGCGTCCTGGCGCGGCGCTTCGGGCACGAGCCGCGCGACATGCCGCTGATTTCGCACGAGGAGGACCTCCTCCTGCTCCCGCTCGAGCGCGTCGAGGACGGCACTGAAGTTCCGGGCGACGTCGGTCACGGACATCGTCTTCACCCGCTCAGGCTATCTGATTGAATCTGATTCGGCAAGAGCCCGTATCCAGTTCCTCGGCAACATGAGAGGCAAGATCTACGAAGGCCGGATCTGCGCGCCATTCGGTCACTTTCAGGCAGCTTCACAA
>CAZGVW010000086.1:0-11824 GCA_964529265.1 uncultured Phycisphaeraceae bacterium | reverse complement strand
GCGTGGATCGCGCCTTCAACGCCCTTCACGATCAGGTCCGCGGCTTCCGTCCAGCCCATGTAGCGGAACATCATCTCGCCCGAGAGGATCACCGAGCCGGGGTTCACCTGGTCCTTGCCGGCGTATTTGGGCGCGGTGCCGTGCGTGGCCTCGAAGATGGCGTGGCCGGATTCGTAGTTGATGTTCGCGCCGGGAGCGATGCCGATGCCGCCGACGCACGCGGCGAGCGCATCGGAGATGTAGTCGCCGTTCAGGTTCATGGTGGCGATCACGTCATACTCCGCCGGGCGCGTGAGGATCTGCTGCAGGAACGCATCGGCGATGACGTCCTTGATCACGATCTCGCGCGCGGGTCTTCCGGGGCCGAGGCCGGCCGAGGTCTTGATGGTCTGCCAGGGGCCGCCATCGAGATCCTGGGCGCCGAACTCCCGCTTGGCGAGGGCGTAGCCCCAGTCGCGGAAGGCGCCCTCGGTGTACTTCATGATGTTGCCCTTGTGCACGAGCGTGACGCTGTCGCGTCCATCATCGATCGCGTGGCGGATCGCGGCGCGGACGAGGCGCTCCGTGCCTTCGCGCGAGACGGGCTTGATGCCGATGCCGGTGGTCTCGGGGAAGCGGATCTTCTTGTACATCGCCGGGAAGTTCTCGGCGAACAGTTTCTTGAACTTGCGGTTGTCCTCCGCGCCGTTCTCGAACTCGATGCCGGCGTAGATGTCTTCCGAGTTCTCGCGGAAGATGACCATGTCCGTGAGTTCCGGGCGCTTCACGGGGCTGGGCACGCCCTCGAAGTAGCGCACCGGGCGGAGGCAGGTGTAGAGATCGAGAATCTGCCGCAGCGCGACGTTCAGCGAGCGGATGCCGCCGCCGACGGGCGTCGTGAGCGGGCCCTTGATGCCGACGAGGTAGGTCTTGAAGGCGTCGAGCGTGGCCTGGGGCAGCCAGTCGCCGGTGCGGTTGAAGGCCTTCTCGCCGGCGAGGACCTCGCGCCAGGTGATCTTGCGCTGGCCGGAATAGGCCTTCTCGACAGCCGCGTCGAAGACCATGACTGAGGCCCGCCAGATGTCAGGGCCCGTGCCATCGCCCTCGATGAAGGGGAGGACGGGGTGATCGGGCACGTGGAGGCCCTTGTCGGTCATGGTGATGGAGGTGGTCATTGGGGCTCCGAAGGCAATGGGGAATGGGCAATGGGCAATGGCCGAGGGGAGGAGGCGGCTGCGTCGCCGCCCCGGGGAAGGGGCGAGGGGTGGAAAGGGGGCGGGAGGTCGCGAAGAGGGGACAGGATATCGGGGTGAGGGGGCGGGGGAAGGGTTTTTCTGGGGCTTTGGGTGCAGGTGGGTGGGAGGAGGCGCGGCCCCCGGGCCCCGCGGCGGCGCCGAAAGGGCTTGACATGGTGTTCTAGAACACTAGAACATAGAGGCGCCGGCGTGTTCGGGCGCGGCGCGCGTGGCGCCGTTCGGTGAGCGTTGGAAAGGAAACGGAATGACGATGGTCTGGACATGGCTGGCGGCCGCGGCGGCGAGTGTGTGGCTCGGAGCGCCGGTGGCGGGCGCGGGAGGGACTGAGGGCGCCGGGGGCGCCGGGGGCTCCGGGGGCTCCGGGGGCTCCGGGGGCGGCGGGTGGTCGTACGTCGAGACCGATGTGGACGACTACATCGGCTGGTACGCGGGGGACGATGGGGCGCTGGGGCGCGTGACGTGGGACGTCGATGGCGACCTGTATTACTTCGACTTCACGGCGCCGCGCGCAAACGCGATGGTTCGGCGCGAGAACAACGTGTTCGAGTGGGCCTACTCGAGCGACCCGCTGAAAGCCCGCACCGTGACGTTCCAGCGCGGTGAGGACGGAGACGTCGAAGCGCTGCACTGGTCGAACGGCGCGGGCGAAAGCGGGCGCATGCCGCGCACCGAAAACGCGGGCTACGCGGAGCGCCAGGTGCGCTTCACGGGCGCCGGCGGCGTGGACCTCGTGGGCACGCTGATGACGCCCCGGGGCGAGGGTCCGTTTCCCGCCGCGGTGATCATTCACGGCTCGGGGACCAGCAGCCGCGCGAATCAGTGGGCGGCGACAATCGCGGATCACCTCGCACTTCACGGCGTTGCGGTCCTGTATCCGGATAAGCGCGGCTCGGGCATGTCGGGCGGCGATTGGCGCGGCGCCGGCTTCGATGTCCTCGCCGAGGACGCCATCGGCGCGATGCGCGTGCTGCGCGATCAGTCGCGCGTTGGCGCAGGCAAACTCGGCATTGTGGGCCTGAGCCAGGGCGGGTGGATCGCGCCGCTGGCGGCGCGCGAGATGGCGGACATGGCGTTCGTCGTCGATGTGTCGGGAACGGTGCTCACCCCCGGCGAGCAGCTGCGCCACGAGGTCGAGCAGGACTTCCGCAACGCGGGCCTCGACGATGCGCAGGTCGGAGCGCTGCTCGCGGCGGGGAACCTGGGACTGGCCTGGGCCCGCACAGGCGAGGGCTGGGAGGCATTCGTGAAGCGCGTGGCGGAACTGCGCGCAGATCCGTCGCTGGCGCCGATCGCGGGCGCGTTCAAGACCGATCCCGAGGATCCATTCTGGACCTTCTGGCGGCAGGTGGTGGACTTCGATGCGATGCCGATCTGGCGCGACCTGGAGGCGCCGACGCTCTTCGTGTTCGGCGCGGAGGACGCGAAGGACAACGTGCCCATCGAAGCGACGGAGCGCACGATCGCGACCCTGAAGAAAGAGGCCCGCAGCGGCGACGTGACGCTGCGCATCTTCCCCGGTCTGGGGCACGGGCTGATCGAGCCGGATGGCTGGGTGAGCCGGGAATTCCTTGATCTGGTGAGCGAGTGGATCGCAGCGCGGGTGGATTGAGCGGGAAGAAACACGCATGCCCGGAAGCGCGGCGCGGAGCCGCGGGGCGGGTGAAAGTCCTGACAGGTTGAAAGGCATGTTCCGACCGGCGCTTGATCCTGCGAGTCCGACCCCGCTCTACCACCAGATCGCGGAGGCCGTGCGCTATGAAATCGCGACCGGGCGCGTGCGCGCCGGCGAAACGCTTCCGCCGCTGCGGGCCGCGGCTGACCGCTGGGGCGTGAACCTGCACACCGTGCGCCAGGCGTATCTGGAACTCGCGGAGATGGGCCTGGTGCGGATCTCGCGCCCGCGGGGCGCCGTGGTGCTGGAAGCCGCGGCCGGCCCGGGGGGCGCAGGCGCCGCGGCGCGGCGGTTCGCGGCCCGCGTGGCGCGCGAGGGACGGGAGAAGCACGGGCTTTCCGCGGCTGCGCTGGCGGGGCTGATCGGCGAGGTGGATGGGGCGGGAGCACGGCACACCGCCGTCGGCGACGATCGCGCGAACATCGAATCGGCGCCCATGCACGTGATCGAGTGCAGCGATACGCAGGCGGCGGATCTGGCGGCGCAGGTGGCGGAGCGGTTCGCGGTGGAGGCGCGGCCGTGGTGTCTGGATCGCGCCGGGGCGCTGCCGGATGGCGCGCTGATCGCGACCTATTTCCATTACAACGATCTGCGGCGGCGCGCGCCGGAGCGCATGGCGGGAACACGGGGGATCAGGTTCGTCGCGATCCGTGTCGATCCTGCGCTCGGGGCCCGCGTAAAGCGCGTGGCCGGAACCGGGCGCGCGGGCGCCCCCGGCGCTCCCGAGAGAGGACGCATCTGGCTTGTCGAGCAGGATGAGCAATCGGCGCGAACGATCGCGGCTGATGTGCGCGTGGCGGTGGGAGAGGCCGAGAACATCAGTCCCGCGCCGCTGGTGGTCGAGCGCGCCGGCGCCGCACTGGAGCGCGCCGGGGCGCGGGATGCGCTGCTCATGTCGCCGCGGATGTGGGGCGCGCTGACGCCGGAGCAGCGGCGCGACCGCCGCGTTCTGGAAGTGCGGTACCTGATCGACGAGGAGGATCTGGAGCGCATCGGCGCGGACCTGGGGCTGAAACGGCGGGGCGAATCGGCGGGCGGAGCGAAGGGCCGGGCGAACAAGGCGGTGGGCGCGACGCCTCGGCGGGGCCGTCGCGCATCTGGACGACAAGGAGCGCATTCATGAATCACAGATTGAAGAGCATCCGGTGGGTGGCGGTGATGGCGGTTGTGGCGGCGGCGATGGGCCCAGGCGTGCTGGCGACGATCGGCGCCGAGCGCGCTCGCGCCGAAGAGCCCCCCGCCATGTTTGATCTGAGCACAGGCGGCGGCTGGAGCATGTCGCGCCTCGATCTCGATATCCATCTCGACCCTGAGGCGCGCACCGCCCGCTTCGAAGGCCGCGCAACCGTGCGCCTGGACATCGAGCAATCGCCGGGCCCCGCGTTCATCGTGAACTTCGCCAACCCCATCATGACATGGGTGAGCCTCGAAGGGCCGGAGGGCGCACAAACGACCATCGGCGAGCGGCATCCGCTCGCGCCCGCCAGCAGCGTGGCGCGGCTGACGCTCGCCGAGCCCGGGCACAAGGGCGACGTGATCAAGGCGCGGTTCGTCTACGAGAGCAAAGGCGAAGCGTTTCAGTACGTCATCTCGCCCGAGGCCGCGTGCGCCTCGTGGGTGGCCACCTGGTGCCCCGCGTCGCTTCCGGGGCCGGGCGTCATGCTCTCGCAGACGCTCCTGAACTATCCCGGCTCAACGACGTTCCACATGCCGCGCGGCTGGCGCTCCGTCTCGAACGGGAAGATGACCTCGCGCGAGGAAACCGCGGCGGGCGCAGTCGAGACGTGGGAGAGCGACCTCGTCGTCGCGCGCTCCTTCGCGGCGGCGCCCTACACCGCGGCGACGCACAACGTGAACGGCCGCACCATCGGCGTGTTCCTGCTCAGCGAAAAACCGCAGAGCGCCGAATCGCAGGTGGAGCAGCTCGCCGCGGCCCTCGCGGCGCAGGAGGCGCGCTTCGGACCCTATCCCTACCCGTCATACGCCATCGCCGAGATCCCGGAAGCAATGGTGAAGTGGTATGCCTCCAGCGAGCAGGGGTTCATCATGGCCAAGACCTCGGCGTTCGAGGCCGATCACGGCAACCTGCCTCTGTGGGCCCACGAGATGGCGCACGGCTGGTGGGGCAACCTGGTGACCACGGATGGCCCCGGCGCGCGGTGGATGTCCGAATCGCTGGCGCAGTACAGCGCCGTGGTGGCGATCGAAACCGTGGAGGGCCCGGAAGCCGCCGCGGAGTTCCTCGAGTACTCGCGCTCCCACTACAACCCCATTCAGTGCGCGCTCGGCTACTTCTCCATGTGGCGCGACGGGCTGGATATGCCCCTCTCCGAGATGGGGACCAGGAACAAACCCTTCGAGCACAACCTGTCCGATGCCAAAGGCCACTGGGTCTATCACATGCTGCGCCACCGCATGGGGGACGATGCGTTCTTCAGCATGCTCCGCGGCTTGATCGCGGATTTCGCGGGCAAGTCGGTGACGATGGATGAAATCCGAAAGCGCAGCGCCGCCGCCGCGCCGGATGCACAACTGGAGACATTCTTCGCGCAGTGGCTCGACCGCACCGGCGCGCCCGTGATCGACATCGACTGGTGGTCGATGGATCGCGGCAAGAAGGTGAAGATCACGCTCACGCAGCGGCAGGAGGGCGAGCCGTACACGCTGCCCCTCGAAATCGCCGTGGATCTGAAAGACGGCGGCGAGCAGCGATTCACGCTCGACGTCAACCAGCGCGAACACGCCTTCGAACTCGAAACCACCTCGCGCCCCATCGGCGTCCGCCTCGACCCGGATCGGAAGACGCTCCTCTGGCGCCCGGAATATGGCGAGCGGCCCGGGCCGCCGGTTGCCCACGCGGCGTCCGCGGGCAGTGCGCCATCGCCCTGATGCCGCGCATCAGCCGCGGAGACCGATGCGGAACACGAGGCGCACCGTCGGTGTCGCCTCGGCCGGAGCATCGGGAGTCGCGGCAGGGATCTTCTTCAGTTCCTCGCCCGTGGCGCTCCAGCGGTAGATCGCATCCATGAGCGGCTGATCGACCTCGCGATTGCCCGTCGATTCGAGGAACCGCGCCGAGAGCACGCGCCCTTCGCGCGTGAACCTGATCTCCACCAGCGGATCCTTCGGCGAAGCCGTGATCACCGTCACGTGCGCCCAGCGCGGGCGGATCGTGTTGATCGTCAGCCCCTTGGTGGCGAGCGGACGGCCCGGGATGATGCGCGGCGCGCCCTCGCGCGAGAACGCCTGCGCTTCGCGGTCCGCGGCTTCCCCGGGTTCGCCTGGAACCGGCGCGGAGGGCTGCGATGCGAGCGCGCTCTGCGAAGGATCCTGCGCCGGTGTCGGCTCTGTCGCTGTCTCGGAGGTCGGCAGCGGCGGGCCGACGATCGTCGCGGGCGCCGGTTGCTCGCGCACCGGCGCGGGCTGCGCCAGTTGATCCGCATCCGGCGCTGGGGGCGCATCCGGTATGCGCACGATCGCATCGTCGATCGGCGGCGCAGGCAGCGAGAGGACCTCGCGCACCACTGCGGGCTGCTCATCGGGCGGGAGCGCATCCTCGATCGGTGCGCGCGACGCGGGTTCGGCGGGCGGCTGCGCCGCCGCGGCCACCGTCTCCGGGGGCGTCGGCGTCGGCGCATCGGCCGGCGTTTCAGCCGGAAGCATCGGGCGCAGAATTGAAGGCGGCGCCGGCGGCTCCATCGAGAGCGCGGCCTGGTCGATCGGCGCCTGCGGCGCAAGATGCTCCTGGTACTGGTCGTACCCGATCCACGAAATCGTCGCCGCCTGCGAATCCGAAATGCCCGGCCGCACCTCGGGATCCTCGGGCTCCGGAAGCCTCGGGAGATGAAGGGCGTGTTCATCCCCGCCCGCCGCGGCGGAGGGAACCACCGCAACCGCCAGCGCCGCAAGACCATGCAGCGCAAGGCTCAGCAGAAGGGCGATCAGAAAGCGGGTTGGGGGCGTCCGATCATCCATGGCGTGCGGGGCCGGTCTGGGAATCACTGGGTCTGGAAATCAATGGTAGGGTGGGTCTGGAGAGGTGGCGGAGCGAAGCCGCGGCTGAAACGGGCCTGCCCGGTATAAGGTGAAGCCCTCGGCGGACCGATTCGCCGCCATGG
This sequence comes from uncultured Phycisphaeraceae bacterium, assembly GCA_964529265.1. Taxonomy (GTDB): domain Bacteria; phylum Planctomycetota; class Phycisphaerae; order Phycisphaerales; family UBA1924; genus CAZGVW01. Next base: position 4,799 of record CAZGVW010000086.1, on the reverse strand, counting down.
CGGCGGCGACGCGTCGAGGGTGGTCCGCCTGATCGGAGTGTGTTCGCCAGGGCCGGAAAGCCGCGGGCGGCGCAGGGCGGACGAATCGAAGGACCGACCGAAGGGAGCGCTTCATGTTCTTGAAGACGGTGTGCACGGGGATGGCTGCGCTGGCGATGAGCGCGGCGACAGCGCTGGGCGAGCCGCTGCAGGCGGGCGACAAGGCGCCGACGCTCGGCGGCGACGTCACGTGGTTGCAGGGCGAGCCGGTTTCCGAGTGGCAGCCGGGCCAGGTCTACGTCCTCGATTTCTGGGCGACGTGGTGCGGGCCGTGCATCGCGGGCATCCCGCACATGAATGACATCGCGAAGAAGCACAAGGACGATGGCGTGCACGTGATCGGCCTGGCTGTGTTTCCGCAGCCGGGCATGACGCCGACGCCTGACTTCCTGAAGGATCGCAAATCGCGCGACCCGATCAAGTACGCGATCGGCGAGGACGTCGATGGGCGCATCGGCGAGCGCTTCATGGTTGCGGCGCAGCAGAACAGCATTCCGACGGTGATGATCGTCGATCGCGCCGGAACGCTCGCGTGGATCGGGCATCCATCGCAGATGGACCCGGTGCTGGACGGCGTGATCGCGGGCACGTACGACGCGAAACTGGTGCGCAAGGGCAACGCGATGCTCGATGAGGCGCAGAGCCTCGCCGAGCAGGGCCAGTGGAACGAGGCGCTCGCGCTGGTGGACAAGGTGGTCGATCTCTCGCCGGGCACGTTCGCGAAGTACGCGGTGATGAAGTACCAGCTGCTGCACGTGCGCCTGGGGCGCTTCGACGACGCGAAGGCCTATGGCCTGGGCGTTGTTGACGGCGTTCTGAAGGATGATGCGGAGCATCTGAATCAGTTGGCGTGGTTCATCGTTGACGACGGGATTCCTGTCGAGAATCGGGATCTCGAACTGGCGCGGAAGGCGATCGATCGGGCGATGGAGCTGACGAACGGCGTCGATTCGAACGTGCTGGACACCGCCGCGGCGGTGGCGTTCAAGGACGGGCGGCTGCAGGAGGCGCTGGCGCTGCAGACGAAGGCAGTCGAACTGCTGACGGACGACCGGTACAAGGCGGACATGGTGCAGCGGCTGGAGAAGTATCAGGCGCTGGCGAAGAGCAACTGACGACGGATTCCTGGAAACGAACGAGGCCCTGGCGGAAGATGCGGGGCCTTTTTCAATGCGCAAGAGTGACTGGTCGTGGGGGGGGGGGGGGGGGCCGCCCCCCCCCCCCCCCCCCCCCCACGCCACCCGAGCCTTAGGGCGGGGCGGCTTCGGGGGATTCCGGGGCTTCGGGGGGGCGGCCGACGAGGCTGAAATCGCCGAGGCCGGCGCCGGCGAGGATGTCAACGAGGGCGAGGAGGTCGCCGGAGCGGCCGTTTTCGTCCGCGGCGACGAAAAGTCGCGTTTCAGGCGCAATTTCGCGCATTTCGCGCACGCGGGCGATGATTTCGTTGCGCGGGATGGTTTCGCCGTTCAGGGCGAGGGTTCCATCGGCCTTGAGGACGATGGTGATGGCGGTTCCGGGGCGGGCGAGCGCGCCGGCGCCGAGGATGGGGGCCTTGATATCGAGAAGGCGCGCCTGAACCATCAACGTGAGCGCAAAGATGAAGAACGTGAGCAAAAGGAAGATCACGTCGATGAGCGGCGTGAGCTCCATGCGGGGCTCCGGGATGGTGCGGCGGAGGGGCATTTTTGAGCGTTCAGGCGGGACTTTCGGGCCAGATGTCGACGGTGATGAGTTCGATGGAGTTGTGGGCGGGGTCGCGGACGTAGATGGAGCGCGCGCCGCTGTTCGGCCACTGGACTTCGCGCTCGATTGGCACGCCTCGGGAGGGGAGATGGGCGCGCCAGGCGTCGAGGGCCGATTCATCGATGCGGAGGGCGACGTGTCCGGGGCCTTCGGCGCCGTGTGAGGGGACGATTTCGTGTTTTTGGCGCGTTTCGCGCGGATTGAAGAGCAGAAGCACGGAATTGCGCTCAATTCGGAACGTCATGGCGCGGGGCGCGTTGTCGGCGACTTTGGTCAGGCCGAGGATGGATGTATAGAAGGCTTCCGCCGCGGCGAGATCGGGGGCGTAGAGGCAGGTTTCGAGGACGCCGCGGATGGGGGAAGGGGGGCTGGCGGAGTTGGCGGGGTTCACGGGGGTCACGGGGGTCACGGGGTTCATGCTACGGCGCGAGGCGGCTTTGGGGCGGGTGGCGGATACACTCGGCGCGGCATGCCGACGCTGACGCGGGACGAGTTTTCGGCGCTGGTTGATTCGGCGCGGGGCGGGGGCTCCGGCGACGGGCGCGACATGATTGCGCCGATCGGGATCCGTCTGCTGGCGGACCAGTTGACTCCGGTGCTGGTGTACCGGCGGCTGGTGGCGCCGGATGAGCGCACGGCGCCATCGTTTCTGCTGGAATCGGTGGAGGGGGGCGAGCGGCAGGGGCGGTATTCGATGCTGGGCGCGCAGCCGGCGATGGAGGTGATTTCGTACGGGAATCGCACGCGGATTGTGGATCATCGGGCGCATGTGGAGGAGGAGCGGGAGGAGCGCGATCCGCTGGCGTTCATGAAGGGTTTGACGGCGCAGTGGCGGTATCTCGCGCCGGCGCGGGGGACGGTGGGCGGGCCCGCGGCGGGATTGCTGCCGCGGTGCGTGCTGGGCGGGTGGTTCGGGTGCGCGGCGTACGACGCGGTGCGGTGGGCGGAGCCGGAGAAGCTGGATTCGGCGCGGGCGCCGCGGGACGATCGCGGGCTGCCGGATCTGCACTTCGGTTTCTACGACCGGGTGGTGGTTTTTGATCACGTGGACAAGATTGCGCACCTTGTGCGGCTGGTTCGCGTGCGCGCGGATGAGGATGCGGGGGAGAAGTATGACGATGGGCGCGCCGATCTGGAGGAGTTTGCGGCGCAGGTGCAGACGCACAGCAAGCCGCTGCCGAGCGGGCGCGTGGATCGGAGGGGGCCGGGGGCGGAATCGCCGCTGGCGCGGCTGCGCTCGAACCTGACGCGGGCGCAGCATGCGGAGATGGTGGCGAAGGCGAAGGAATACATTCGCGCGGGGGACATCTTCCAGGTGGTGGTGGGGCAGCGTTTCGAGCGCATGAGCAGCGCGGACCCGTTCGACGTGTACCGGGCGCTGCGGGCGGTGAATCCGAGCCCGTACATGGTGTATTTGCAGGCGGAGGGGTGCATTCTGGTGGCTTCGAGCCCGGAGATTCTGTGTCGCGTGCGGAGGGCGCGCGGGGATGGGGGGAGTGGGGGCGCGGAAGCCGGCTCGGAGAGCCGGCCCACCAGGAACGAAGCCGGCTCGGAGAGCCGGCCCAGCACGTCCGGCAGTTCCACGAGATTCATCGTGACGAATCGTCCGCTGGCGGGCACGCGCCGCCGCGGGGCGACGGAGGAGGAGGATCGCGCGCTGGAGGAGGAACTGCTGAAGGATGAGAAGGAGCGTGCGGAGCACATCATGCTTGTGGATCTTGGGCGGAACGACGTGGGGCGCGTGTGCGAGGCGGGGACGATCCGGCTGGCGGCGGTGATGGAGGTTGAGCGGTACAGCCATGTGATGCACATTTCCTCGACGGTGACGGGTGAGTTGCGGGAGGGGTTGGATTCGTGGGATGCGCTGCGGGCGGCGCTGCCGGTGGGGACGATTTCGGGCGCGCCGAAGATCCGGGCGATGCAGATCATCGACGAGTTGGAGCCGGTGCGGCGCGGGCCGTATGGCGGGGGCATGGGGTACGTGTCGCTGGACGGGGACATGGACATTGCGCTGGCGCTGCGGACGATGGTGGTTCCGACGCGGCTGCGGGGCGCGGACGGGGTGTGGACGTATCACCTGCAGGCGGCGGGGGGCATCGTGGCGGATTCGCGCGCGGAGGATGAGTTTGCAGAGACGGAGAACAAGGCTGCTGGGCTGGCGGCGGCGATTGATCTTGCGGAGGCGGCGTTTGTGGAGTGAGGCGGGGAGGGGCAGGGGGTAAAGGGCAAATTGCCAAATCGCCAAATGGGGAGAGGGAGAGGTGGGGGTGGTGTTCATGTCTGGGGGATGATCGAATGAGGATCAGCCGCGCCCAGGGGGGAGACGGGAGATGGTGGAAGATTCCGGCGCAAAACATGTCACTGCGCGCGGAGTGACGTGGTTTGTGCGCGCAAAAGGTGTCGGTAGGGACAGGTTGGAAGGTGGGAGGTGGAGGTGGAGGTGGTAGGTGGGGAATACGGAATACGGAATACGGAATACGGAATACGGAATATGGGGGCGGGGGCGACTGGGGGCTTGAGTGCGCGGGGGCTTCGTGCGCCCCGCTGGGGCGTGGGTAGGTATGGGCGCATTCCAGGGGCTTGCTTGTCCGCCTTCGGCGGACTCGCTGCGCCCCTGGCAACAGGCGCGCGCCCCTGCCGGGGCGAGGGCGCGTGGAGGATTGGGTGCGAACGGCGAGGGCTGCATGCACAAGCCGCGGCGGCTTGTGCATGCCACACAACGCCGTGAACTGAACCGCCACAAGGCTGAAGCGACGGACGGGGAAGCCCGTTGAAACGGGCTTGATGCACGAGAATCCGGCGCCGGACCACGGCTGAAGCCGTGGCCTACAAGTGGGCAAGGCCGTTGAAACGGCCTGAAGAGTTGGCGTTGGCGTTCCGTTTCAGGGCGTTGCATTGCCACACGCGGGGCGTGCGCATCTGGGCAATTGTCGTGGTGGGGCGGGGGCGGGGAACCCCCGGGACCCCGCCCCCCCCCCCCGCACCAGGGCCGGATGGCCCCCGGGGGGCGGGGGGGG
>CAZGVW010000085.1:0-3665 GCA_964529265.1 uncultured Phycisphaeraceae bacterium | reverse complement strand
CCGCCGGTACTACGCGACCGTCCGACTTCCCCCAGGCGTCCACGTCGGGCTTACGGCCTTCGGCCGAAGGTGCAGAGGCAGTCGCCGTCGGGCGTCTGGCAGTCGAGGCGCTCGTCCGTTCCCCCGCACCGGTCAACGAATCCGTCATTCGCACGGTCCCCACGCGCCGAGCACGCGAACGATGTCGGAGAACGCCACGCGACCGTCAAGGTCGATGTCCTCCAGGCACTGGCGGTTGAAGCAGATGCCCGCGGTGTTGGAAACCACGCGACCGTCGGGACCCATCACGCCGCCGATCACGGCGGTCCCGGGCGGCGGCGCGGCGAGGCCGTCCGTCGGGCATTGGGCGCCCACGGGAATGCACGTCGTCGGACCACAGCAACTGTTGACCAAACAGACGAATCCGGGCGGACAGGTCCCGCCCGAACACGGATCGCCGCACGTCGTGGCGCCGTCGATGCACAGGCCGCTGCCGTCGAATCCCGTGACGCAGATGCACTCGTCCCCGGCGCACGGTGGGAACTCGCCGCAGACCCCGGGCATCGCGCAGTCGAAGCAAGAGCCCCACGCTCCGAGAATGCGCAGGATGTCGCTGAACGCCACGCGACCGTCGCGGTCGAGGTCCTCGGGGCACACGCACTCATCCAGCAGTGCCATCTCGCCCCCGAGCGCGTTCTGCGTCGCCATCCCCGCGACCGCGATCCGCTGCAGACGCACGCCCGCCCTGGTCCATTGCTCGAACGTGCCCGGGGTCGTTCGATCGTGCAGCCACAGGGTCCCATCCGCAGGGTCGAGGGCGAGCGCCATGTTGCGATCGTGCCCGGTGCTGAACGAGCTGAGCTCAATGCCGTCGAACGTGTAGTTGACGATCCTGTCGTCGCCGAACTGACCGACCCAGAGCGAGTTGTTGGTGGGATCGTACGTCAGCGAGCCGGTGCCGCCCGCGTCGAAGAGCGGCACGGGGTTCTGCCACGCGCGGTTGTACCGGTGAACAGCGCCGTCGGTGGCGATGGCATAGTTCGAGGTCCCGTCCCTCGTGCCATCCCACGAGCGCTCGGTGCCGACGGGGTGAACGTACGTCGGCCCGAGGAGATTGCCCGCATAGTCGTACTCGGCGCCAACCTCGCCCGCGCTCGCGCCCATCGTGCGAATCGTGTCGCCCACCGCGATCGGGTACTGGTACTGGTCGGTACCTCCCGGAACCGCCCACGATCGGACGAGCACGCCGCCCTGGAGCACGTGGAACGTGCTCTGGTCGCCGGCCATCAGAAAGTACTCGCTCGTCTGTGCCTGCGCAGCGGTCGCGCACATCAACGTCGCGGCAGTCAGCGAGAGAATTCGCTGTCTCATGCCTGTGTTCCTTTCTTCTGTTCGCTCTGAAACCGTCCCGGGAAGGCACCGTCGTCGCCCCGAACACGCGCACTTCTTCGAGCGCACTCCGCGGCGGGTGCCCGACGGCCTCAGCGTATCCAGCCGCGCGGAATCTACAACGGGGAACTTGCCGATTCCCGTTCGGATCTCGTGGCGGTGCGGGCAAAGACGGTGTGTCCGGCGACCGGTGTTCGGGGTTCGGGGGCGGGGCAGAATACCGGATACGAAGGACCGGTTTTGACGACCGATGCTCGACGCGTCACGAACGCGCGCGCTGACGACATGTTCGGGGCGGGTTTCGACTCGACTACATGGAGCGTTGGCAGCAGATCCGAGTACCTGAATTGGCACTGAACCACGCTGCGCTTTCCTCGCACGCCGGGCGGGCACACGCCGCGCACAGACAGCTCGCAGGCGTACGGCCGCCGTCAGCAACTCGCCGCTATTCACGCGTGATCCGTGTGTTCCGAGAGTTTCGGACGCGTCGTCAGCCGTAGACGTCGAACGAGCCGACCACGCGATGCGCTCCGCGCCGCATCGCCTCGGCCGCGCGGCTCAGACGGCTGCCCACCGTCGATCCGAAGTGACGCTGCGCCGTTGTCGGCGCGGTCATCCACCCATCGACGTCGATCTTCAGCCGAGCGAGCAGCGGTGGAAGCTGCGCCGGGATCGAGCTACGGGATCGACCCGGGCTTCCCGCTCCGGGCCAGGCGACCCGTCACGTCCACCAGCGTCAGGAACTCCTCGAGCGTCAGTGGCAGCAGGCCACGATCGTCCGCGTGCCGGCTTCGGGTCATGCAGGCAAGTACCGACTGGCACGACCGGCGCCGACCCGGCGCAGATGCCCGGCCTGCACGAGTTCCGCCAGGCGCTTCTTCACCGTCGCGCGCGGCGCACCGGTCGCCTTGATGATGTCCCCGACACTCGCATGGCCGTGTTCGGTCACGAGCTCGAGGATCGTGATCGACAGCTCCGGCATGCTTGCTCGCATCAGCTTCTCTCGCTCGATCTTCGCCCCCAGGCGCCGCTCCTGTCCTTGCAGCGCCTTCAGGAAGAAGGCAAGCCAAGGCTGCCAGTCGACCGCGTCCCGCTGCAGCGTTCCCTGCGTGCGCCTCAGCGCCAGGTAGTACGCTTCCTTGTTCTCCTCGACGATGCTCTCGAGCGAGCTGTAAGGCACGTACGCGTATCCCGCCTTCAGCAGCAGCAGCGTCGTGAGAATCCGCGACAGCCTGCCGTTGCCGTCCTGGTACGGGTGGATCGCAAGAAAGACGACGATGAAGACGCCGGCGACGATCAGCGGATGGAGCCGCTGCGCTTCGGTCTCCTCCTTGAACCAGGCGAACAGCTCCTCCATGTGCCGCGGCGTGTCGAACGGCGTCGAGGTCTCAAACACGATGCCGACAGACTTCCCGCTCGCGTCAAAGGCCTCGACGTGGTTGGGGTGCCTCTTGTACTGGCCGCGATGGCGCTCGTCCTTCTCGGAATGCTGAAGCAGCATCGAGTGCAGCTGCTTCACGTGGTTCTCGGTGACCGGTATCACGGTGTGGTTCGCGAAGATGCAGTCCATCGCCACCGCGTAGCCGGCGACCTCCTGCTCGTCGCGCGTGGCGAATGACCTGGCCTCCAGACGGCCCAGGAGTATCTCGACCTCCCGGTCCGTCAGCTTCGCCCCCTCGATGCGCGTCGAGGAGCCCACGCTCTCAATCGTCGCCACCTTCCGAAGCTGCCGCAGGCGCTCGGGCGCGAGCCTTCCCAGCGCCCGCCATGCCCCCTTGAACTCATCGATCTCGGCGATCAGCGAGAGCATCTCGGGGGTGATGACAAGCGAGCCGGTTGTGACCATAGCCACAGATGTAGCCGATTGTAGCCGATTTGGCAAGGGTTATCGGCTCTAATCGGCTCCGGGATCGGCTGGTCAAGGCCGTGGGTCAGCTTGGGGAAATGAGGCTGCGACGGCGTGCCGGCCAGTCGGGGCTCAGACCCCCGTTCGCCGTTGGATTGACACCGCCTTGGGCAACTGGCTGCAAGCCCTCCGTGGATGTCCAAGGGCACTGCGCTGCCGGTTCGGGACCCACCGAGGATCGCGGTGAAATCACCCGCGAATGTGTGTCCATATGAATGAATGCCCGTTCGGATTCGCCAGCGGGTTAGGCGCTCGGCGGGCCAGGACCGCCACCGGCCTTCCGGGCGGCGGCGAAGAAGACGACGGCGAAGGTGAGATTCATGAAGGCGATGGCGAGGAAGGTGTAATTGAGCGGCTCTCCTCCGATGAGCCATTTACCCACCACTGGGAC
>CAZGVW010000084.1:0-4692 GCA_964529265.1 uncultured Phycisphaeraceae bacterium | reverse complement strand
GCGCCCCTCGATTCTCGCAGTCCCTTGCCGCGCCCTCCCCCGCCCCCGAAAGGGGGCGCACGCATGTTGCCGGCGGCGCAGCGAGCGAAGCGAGCAAGCCGCCGGATTCCGTCAACCCCCACGCTCCCGCCCCTGGAAGGGGCGGACGAGGAAGCGCGCGGAGACACTCACCGAACCCTCAATGAATAGCGTTGATCCGCCGACGCGCGCTCAGAAAGGCAGCACGCCACTGGACCGATCAATCTCTCGCCTGACGCCCCCTACCCCCGCTCCCCCTCCCGAACAATCTCCCCCGCCAATCGCTCCGCCAACTCCTCCACCGACAGCCCATCGAACTCCGGCCCCGCGTTGCACGGCGCGCCCGACTTGATCATGTCCTCCACCCGCTGGCACTGCGTGATCACGCTCGAGTGATTCGTCCGCGCCATCGCCCTGGCAATCTCCGGATAACTCAGCGTCGTCAGCCGCCGCGAAAGGTGCGACGTCATCGACCGCGCCAGCACCAGCCGCTTGTGCCGGCCGCTCCCCATCATGTCCGCCATCTCGACGCCCAGTTCGGAGCACACCTTCGTCGCGATGGCCTCCACGCGGATCGGCCTCGTCGGCCGCCGCGCCGCCGCGGGCGCGCCCAGCGCACGCTGCGCCAGCGCCGCGTCAATCGTCCCGCCCGGCCTCCCCACCAGCCTCCACATCGCATCGACCAGGTTCAACCCGCCTTCCACGTCGCGCACCGAGCCCGCGCATCGCGCCGCCACGATCTGCAGCGCCGATTCCTCCATCGGCATCCCGCGCCGCTGCGCAATCCGCCGTGCAATCTTCAGCCGCGTCTCACGGTCCGGACGCTCCAGCCCCGCCACCATCCCCGCCACGAACCGCGACACCAGTTCCCGCGAGAACTGCCTGATCCGCGATGGATGCTCGTCCGAAGCCAGCGCGATCCGCGCCCCCTCCATCCCGATCGCGTCGAACGTGTGCAGGAACTCCCCTTGCGTCGCGTTCTTGTTCGAAAGGAAATGCACGTCGTCGATGCACAGAAGATCCAATGACCGGTACGCGCGCCGGAAATCATCCACACGGTTCTTCTTGATCGCCGCGATGTATGCGTTCGTGTACGCCTCCCCGGTCGTATAGCGCACACGCGACCCCGGATGCGCCTCCAGATACCGCGCCGCCAGCCCCTGCAGCAGGTGCGTCTTGCCCAGACCGCACTCGCCGTGAATGAACAGCGGCGAAAGCCCGTCCCCCGGCGCCGAATCGATCAGACTCAACGCCGCGTGATGCGCCAACTCGTTCCCCGGCCCCACCACGAAATCATCCAGACTGTGCTTGAGCGCCATCCGCTCCCCGCCGCGGCTGCGCGCACCGCGTATCGCGGCCGCCCCCGCCGCAACCGCCACCGCTCCATCCGCCCGGAGGGGCGCCGGCGCGGGATGAGGAGGAATCGCGCCGGTGCGCCCCGCCGGTCCGCCGCGGCCGTGCGGCAGGCGGGCGGGGGCGTCCGGAGACGCCCCCTGCCCCGCCGCGGAGGTTTGGGCGACGACGCCGCGTGGGCCGACCCTGGCCTTGACGCCGCCGCCTGTTTCTTCATCTCCCGCTTCCGTCTGTGCACGCGCCTCCGCATGCGCTCCATTCACTCCGTTCATCGCGGCTGTCGCCGCGTCGTCATCATCCACTTCGAACATCAACTCCACGCCGTCGTCGCCCGTCTCCTCCCGCGCCAAATCGCGCAACTCCGCGCCGTACCTCCGCCCCATCCACTCCGCCAGGAATGCGTTCGGCACGGACACCTGCACCGCGCCCGCCCCGCATCTCACACGCACGGATCCTCCGAAATACCGCTGGAGCCGCTCCGGCCCCACCTTCTCCGCAAACCTGTGGACGATGCGATCGCGCAGCGACAGCGCAGCCGTGCTAGTGCCCACGGAGCCCTCGACTTTCTTTTTCTTGCTGTTCGCCGACGCTCCAGGGCGCACGGCGCGACGATCGAACCCTCGCTGACCTTCGAGCCGCCGTGCCAACGCGCTGGGACGCCTGCAACGCGCGCACACCACCTGCGCCGCGCCGCCGGAAAAGAAGTCGCACGATCACCCTCGGATGGAGGTCGCAGAGCCGAACAACAACCGTGAAGCGGCGCTGCGCGCCCTCCCCGGCCAACCCGCCGGACAACCGGCTCTTGCGTGTCCCGTGATCGTCCTCCTCCTTGCCCGCTCCCGCTCCGGTCGATCCGTGACCGAAGTCGGGAATGTACGTTCGACTTCAAGTCCCTTCAATCCCGAAGATCACGTTTAGGCGGCGCAAAGCGCGCTCAACCCTTGCGCGACAAGACTTTCAGCCGAAGAATTTTTTTTGTCCACCCCCCGCTGACACGTTCTCGCGCCCTCGTGGAGAACGCGCCGAACTCCCGACGCCGCGAGCCCGCGCCGCTCTTCTCCACGATTTCCTCACGCAATCGGCCGCACCAGCGCCACGCGCCGCGCAAACTCCGCAAAACCCAGCCGCTGGTACAGCCCGATCGCCGGCTCGTTCCGCGCATCCACCGCGCACGTCACCGTCCGCTCGCTCCGAACCCCCACCGCGCGCAGCCCCATCGCCATTAAACCCCGCGCCAATCCGCGCCCGCGAAGTTCCGGCGCAAGACCCAGATACACCAGTTCCGTGTGACCCTGAGTCGGGCACGGATTGAGCAAAAGTGCGCCGGACGGGCGCCCATGGTGTCGGACAACCCACCACAACGCAGGATCATGAGCCCCCGTCGCCCGATGGCTCTCCAGCACGTCCCCGATCTCGCGCATCCCGCACAACTCGGGACAATCCAGCGTGTCGATGTACGACCGCTCGAGCGCCTCGCCCAGCGCCGCATCATCCCCGGGCTGCGCATTCATGACCGTCACGTCATCCGGCCACGCCGTCGGCGCCGCCTCCGGCTCGCTCCAGCGCCGCTGGAGGTACAGCAGATCGCTCAGCCGCGTGAACCCGGCCCCAAGCGCCGCCGCCAGCGGCCCCGCCTCATCAGGCTCCAGCAGCCCCTGAACGATCTTCACCCCGCGCAAATCGGCGCAGGCCGCGTCGATCACCTGCGCCAGTTCCCGCTCCTCCGCCTCCTTCCGCGGCTGCGACGTGAACAGCATCCCCGTCCGCCCCGCGTGCGGCACGACCAGGCACACCTGCCCGACCCGACCCGCCCCATCCACCATCCCCCAGAGGTGGGTCAGTTCGATCCCGAACTCGGACGCCGACCGCAGGAACCGCCGCGCCGCCTCCGGCTGCCGCATCCCCACCTGCCGCCCCACCAGCCGCTCCGCCGCCGCCAGCCGCAGGTCCGGGGGGATCCGGACCGGCCGCCGCGGCGTATACGAACCCTGAACAGACGACTTGGGGGCGTGGGCGCTCACGAGGGCTGTTTTCCGGGGTCCCGGTCGGCGGCCGCGGCCTGCTTTGACCGCCCCCGGCGACGCACTAGACTAGCCGCCCCGCGCCCGCGACGAAGGAGATCCCAGAGCGTGAGATTCAAGCCCATAGTCATCAAAACCGCGCTCGCGATCGCGTTTTTCGCGATCTGCGGCGATTTCGCGCTCCACGTCGCGCCGCAGGCCCTCGCCGCCCCCCAGCCCGCCCCCGTGCCGCGCCGCTGGCAGCTCGATTTCCGCCCCGGCCCCCTGCGGCTGGCCTCCATCAGCACCCCCGAAACCGGCCCGCGCACGTACTTCTACCTGACCTACACCGTGATCAATAACAGCGGTCAGGATCAGGTTTTTGCGCCCAGTTTCGAACTTTCGACGCCGGATGACGGCACGCTGCTGCGCTCCGGCCAGGACGTCTCCGCCGCGGTGGTGCAGGAACTGCAAAAACGGCTCAAAATCGAGGATCTGAAGGACGAAATCTCGATGATGGGCACGCTCTTGCAGGGCGAAGAAAACGCCCGCGACGGCCTGGTCGTCTGGCAGGCCCCGAACCTGATGGTGGACGAGGTGGTGGTCTTCGCGGCCGGCTTCAGCGGCGAGACACGCACCATCAAGCGGCCCGACACCGGTGAGGACGTGGTCCTCCGGAAGGTCATGATGCTCCGGCACGACACGCCGGGGGACCTGACCGGCCACTTCGACGAGACCCTGGAGCGGAGCACGGAGCGCTGGATTCTCCGCTGATCGGCCGCTATATTCCCCGCCCCCAACCTGCGGCCCTCCGGCTCCCGGAAAGCCCGCGGCTAAGCAGACAGAGGTGTCGTCATGGCGCATAAGAAGGGTCAAGGCTCGACCAAGAACGGGCGCGACTCGAATCCGAAGTTCCGCGGGATCAAGCTGTACGGCGGCGAGGCCGCCCGGGCCGGCTCGATCCTCATCCGCCAGGTGGGGACGCCTTTCAAGCCGGGCTACATGGTCCGCCGCGGGAACGATGACACGCTCTACGCGATCTGCGAGGGCACGGTGGTCTTCCGCGGGCGCAAGGTGCACATCGAGCCCGCGGATTCCAGCATCCCGCGCCCGACGTTCCTCGCGGCGAAGGCCTGAAGCGCTTTTTGAACCACTTTCGCTGATTTCGCTCGATTATTCGTCGAGTCGAAGCCGCACGCGCTCGCGGCCCGCGCCGATTACTTCGTCGCCGTCGGCAATCTCTACTGCGACGGCTTCGCCGGTGCTGAGGTGATCCTCCCAGGCGTCGTCGGCGATCAGCGCGCCGAGGACGATCTCGAGC
>CAZGVW010000083.1:0-16275 GCA_964529265.1 uncultured Phycisphaeraceae bacterium | reverse complement strand
ACGGAGTTCTACAGCCCGATTCCGGAGGGGTACCGCAAGGGGCGGCACAAGTACGTCGTCGTGCTGGGCACGGTGATGTCGGGGCTGGGCAAGGGGATCTTCTCCTCGTCGCTCGCCAAGCTGCTGAAGGACAAGGGACTGGTGGTCGCGCCCATCAAGCTGGAGGGCTACCTCAACGTCGATGCGGGGACGCTGAATCCCTATCGCCACGGCGAGGTGTTCGTGCTCGATGACGGCGCCGAGTGCGACATGGACCTCGGCACGTACGAGCGCATGCTCGATCAGCCGCTGACGCGGCGCAACTTCGTGACGAGCGGGCAGATCTTCTCCGAGATTCTGGATCGCGAGCGGCACGGGGAATACCTCGGCCGCGACGTGCAGATGATCCCGCACGTGACGGGCGAGGTGAAGCGCAAACTGCGGGAACTGGCGCTCTTCGGCGACGGCGCGCGCCCCGCCGACGTGGTGTTCGTCGAGGTCGGCGGCACGGTGGGCGATTACGAGAACGGCTTCTATATCGAGGCGCTGCGCGAACTGGCGTTCGAGGAAGGGCCGGATTCGACGTGCTTCGTCGCGCTCACGTACGTCATCGAGCCGCCGGCGCTGGGCGAGCAGAAGAGCAAGGCGGCGCAACTGGGCGTGAAGCGGCTCATGGAGGCGGGCGTCCAGCCGCACATCATCGCGGCCCGCGCCAGCAACCCGATTTCGCAGACCATCCGCGAGAAACTGGCGCTCTTCTCCAACGTGCCGCTGAAGCGCGTGTTCTCGATGCACGACCGCGCCAGCATCTACACGATTCCGGAATCGATGCGCAGCGAGGGGCTCGATCGCGAGATCCTCTCGATCCTCGACCTGCACGACCGCGTCGATCTTTCGCACGAGGACAAGGCCCGCGACCAGTGGCTCACGTTCGTGCGGAAACTCACGGGCCCCAAGCACCGCGCGGTGACGATCGGCCTGACGGGCAAGTACGCGGCGCTGCGCGATGCGTACGCCTCCATCGATAAAGCCGCCGAGCACTGCGGCGCGCACCTGGGGTGCGACGTGCGCTTCAAGTGGATCGAAACGACCGACATCACGAACGCGAACGTGGGCCAGACGCTGGCGGACGTGGACGCGGTGATCGTGCCGGGCGGGTTCGGATCCCGCGGCGTCGAAGGAAAGATCGCGTGCGTGCGGCATTGCCGCGAAACCGGGCTGCCCTACCTCGGCATCTGCCTCGGCTTCCAGGTGTGCGTGCTCGAGTTCGCGCGCAACGTGCTCGGCATCCGCGGCGCCAACTCCACGGAGTTCGATCCGCGCTGCGCCGAGCCGGTGATCAGCGAACTGCCGGAGCAGAAGCGCATCGAGAACCTCGGCGGCACCATGCGCCTCGGCGGGCAGGATGTGCTCATCCAGCCCGGCACGCTCGCGGCGTATCTCTACCAGGAAGCCGGCGCGCGCCCGCAGCCTGATGGCTCGCTGATGGTGCGGCAGCGCTTCCGCCACCGCTATGAAGTCGAGCCGCGCTACATCGAGCGCCTCGAGGCGGGCGGATTGATCTTCTCCGGACGCCATCCGGCGCAGCCGATCATGCAGGTGCTGGAACTGCCGAGCCGGCTTGCGGCGGATGAAATCCTGAGCGACGCCGGCGGCGCGCACCCGCACGTGACGCACCCATACTTCATCGCGGTGCAGTATCACCCGGAACTCTCCGGGCGTCCGCTGCGCCCGCAGCCGTTGTTCCTCGGATTGATCGCCGCGGCGATCCGGCGCAAGCAGCCGGATGCGGACGTCGGCCGCTGGGCGCCCCCGCCGCGCACGGCGGACGTTCGGGTGAAGAACGGCGCGGCTTCGCCGCAGTTCTGCTGAACAATTTCGCGTGGCGCTGCGCGGAGCGCGCTCCCCTTGCGGGGGATGCGCGATCTGCATCATCGTGCGGCGCAGGGACTTGCAATCCTGTCCGCGCCTGCCGTCGCGCGACATGGGGTGTTCACCACCCCTCACTGGGGTCTTGTGGAGTGCGCTGCGCCGGTGTACTTGTGCGCGCGAAGGTCGTTCGCCCGCGGGCTGCGCGATGGTCGCCGGCCTGTTGCTATTCGGCAGGGGCATGGCGCGGGCGCGCAGCGCCCGGCCACGACAACGATCAGAGAGAAAGGAGCAGGCATCATGCGCAAGAGACTCGGCAGAACGCTGTTCGTGATGGGGATCGGCGCAGCCGCGGCGTTCGGCGCGCTGGCGACCTCGGCGGAAGCGCGGCGGCCCATCTTCACGCCGTGCTTCATGGGCGAGTGTCTGGACGTGTGGAACCCGGTGATCTGTCCGAACGGCCAGATCTACAGCAACGACTGCTACGCCCGCCGCGCCTGCCAGACGAACTGCGGCCCCGCGAACTACTGATGAGGCGGCGGCCGCCCCGGCGGCCGCGAAAGACGCCAGCCAAGGGCCCCGGCGCGACGCCGGGGCCTTTTTCTTTTCCGAAGTGGCCCGGCTCGCCGACACGCCTATATTCCTCGCCCCGCTCCGCGGGGTCAGGGAAATGACGTCATGGAAGAGATGGCCTGGTACATCCCGCTGCTGATCTTCGTGGGCCGGTGTTGCGACGTGCCGATCGGCACGCTGCGCATGATTCTGGTGGTGAACGGCTACCGGTGGCCGTCGGCGATCCTCGGGTTCTTCGAGGTGATCATCTGGGTGCTGGCGGCGGGGGGCGCGATCAAGTACCTCGAGCAGCCGTTCGCGGTGCTGGCGTTCGCGGGCGGGTTCGCGACGGGCGTGATGATCGGGATGATCATCGAGAATCACCTGGCGATCGGGTACCGCACGATGCGGATCATCAACACGGATCCGGTCATCTGTCTTTCGACCGGGCTGCGGGAGCGCGGGTATCGGGTGACGCGCGTGGCGGGGGAGGGGCGCGACGGTCCGGTGGAGATCGCGTTCGTGGTCTCGCCGCGGCGGCACCTGCCGGAGATTCGGGAGGCGGTGAACGAGATCGCGCCGGATGCGTTCATGACGATCGAGCGCGTGGACCGTCCGCACGGCGGCGGATGGCGCGTGGAGCAGGCGAACGGCTGGCGGTCGCGGATCAGTCTGTTGCGGAAGTGAGCCGTCGCGGCGGCGCCGCGCGCGGGAGGGCGAACGACTGATCATCGGCGCAGAAAGAGCAATCGGCGCAGAGTTTTGCGCGCGGCGAGGCTGCGCGACGGCGCTTTTTGTGCGCAGATTCCACCAGCAGGGGATTGAGCGCCGCGAGCGCGACCTGTAGGTTTGCGCCATTCCGGGGCTGGTTGCCGAGAGGCGTCGGCGCAGTGTCGACGCCGCATCTTCTGGTTGTTGCGCCATTGCGGCGCATCGTCGTGGGGGATGGAGGCTTCGATGAAGGTGAAGAAGTTGAGCCGCGGCGTGTTCGCTGCGGCGGTCGGCGCCGTTGCGGCGTTCGGGCTGTTCTGTGCAAGCGCGGATGAGGCGAGCGCAGCGCGGCGGGGTCCGTGCGGCTGCGTGTACATCTTCAAGCCGGTGATCTGCGACGGAGGCGTGATCCACGGGAACGCCTGCTTCGCGGACTGCGCCGGCGCGACGGGGTGCGAGCCGCTGCTGTTCCCCAGCTGAGCCAGCGGCGCACGTGGCGCCCCGCTGATCGACTCCATGGGCCCGCGCTCGAGACATCGCGCGCGGGCCATTGTCCGGGTCGGGCTTCGTACGGGGGACGGCGGCGGCGGCGCGTGGGAAAATCGCGGCGACCCAGAAACATTCTGCACGGCGCAAAGGGCCGGGCGGCAAGTGGTTAGCGCGATCGGACCGCGAGAATCCGCCGTCGGCATCCTCCAGCAGGGGATTGAGCAAAACGGAAGCGTGGATAGCCTGACGGGCTGATCGGGCTGGTTGCTGCACGAGCGCCGGCGCGGTGTCGGCGCGGCAGCTGTGGTTTCGCCGCGTTTTCGCGGCGTGGGATGGGGGAAGGAGGCTTTGATGAAGCTCAGGAGACTGAGCCGGGGCGTGTTTGCCGCGGCTGTGGGCGCTGTGGCCGCGTTCGGGCTGTTCACGGCGAGCGCCGGTGAGGCGAATGCGGCGCGGTTCCGGCCGTGCATCTGCCCGCACGTGTATGCGCCGGTGGTGTGCGATGGCGGGAGGGTGTACTCCAACTCGTGCTTTGCCAGTTGCGCGGGCGCGACGGGGTGCGTGCCGGGTGGATTCCCGACGTTCTGAGGGTTGCGGGCGGCTCGGGGCATGAGAGAGCGCCGCTTTGGGGCTCTTCGCGCCCTCGGCCGTCCGGCGGAAGGATTCTGAACCAGCCGCGGCCCGGACTTTTGGACGGCGCGGCGCAGGAGCAAGGAGTGACGGCATGAGGAAACGGAGACTGGGACAGGGCGCCTTCGCGGCGGTGGTCGCGGGCGCGGGGGCGTTGGGCGTGCACAGCGCGACGGCGGAGCGTGCGGAGGCGCGGTGGCCGTTCGATCCGTGCATCTGTCCGATGGTGTATGCGCCGGTGATCTGCAGCAACGGGTACGTGTATTCGAACGCGTGCTTCGCGGGTTGCGACGGCGCGACGGGATGTGTTCCGTACGAGATCACGTTCTGAGCGGCGTTGGTTTGACCGGAATGGGGCGCCAATCGGCGCCGTGATGACTGAAAACACTGAAAAGAGAGGCTGACCATGAAGACGAAGAGAATGAGCCAGGGTGTGTTCGCGGCGGCGGTCGCCGCGGTGATCGGTTTCGGCGCGATTGCCTCGACGGCGGAGGCACGGCGTCCGGGCGGCGGCGGCGGGGGCGGCGGGTGCTTCTGTCCGACGTACTACGCGCCGGTGCTGTGCTCGAACGGGCAGACGTACTCGAACATCTGCTTCGCGGGGTGCGATGGCGCCACGGGGTGCGTGCCGACCGGGCCGGGCCCGGTTCCGATCTGAAGCGCTTCGAGACCGCGTTCGTTCGTTCATGAGTGGGGCTCACTTTTCTGAAGGAGACCAGCATGAAGACGAGAACAAAGGGCGTGTTCGGCGCCGCGGCGTGCCTGGCCGTGGCGGCGGGCGCAGCGGCGCTGTTGGCGCCAGCGGAAGCGCAGGCGCGGCGGCCTCGGAACCCGCCGTGTCCGAACTGCCAGCCGACGATCGAGCTGGCGCCGGGCATCGTGTGCACGCTCGTGGACTGCGGTTTCGACTGCGTCTACGTGTGTCCATTCCCGTTCCCTTGAACGTGTGTTCACGCCCGCGGCCGTGAAGGGCGCGGGCGTTTTCGTCCGGACCCCCGGAGGCCGGGCAGCCGAGAGGTTGGCTCACGAAATCCGAGGTTGGGCGCGCTGCATGGCGCGTGGGAGCCGCGTGGGGCGGATGACGCGATGACCGCCGCGCGGATGCGCCGGTTGTGCGCGCCGGAGGCGCCCGGTTCCGCTGCGCGTGCAGCGAGGCGTCGCGTCGCGGTCCGGATGTGTTTTCGTGAAGGAGGTTCGACATGCGGTTTTCCACGATGACGAATCGACAGGTGTTCTCGGCGGGATTGGCGCTGGTCGCGGCGGCCGGGAGCGCAGCGCTGGTGGCTCCGACGCCGGCGAAGGCGGGAGTGATTCCGATCGACCCGAACGACTGCTCGCACTGCGAGCCGCAGGTGGTTCTGCCGGGCGGCACGGTGTGCAACCTGGTCGGGTGCGGGTTCTTCAGCGGTCCGTGCCTCTATTTCTGCAAGTTCTGAGCCCCCGGAAGCGCTGAATCAGGCGGGGCCCTCGGTTCGGCGTGGTGTTCGAGGGCTGAGCATGTTCCGCCGCGGAGGCGCGCCAGGAGAGCGGCCTTCCGCGGCGGTTTTGCGCGTGGGGTCATGCGCGCGGGAGGCTCTGAATACTGGAAGCCCGTTGAAACTGGCTGGGGCGTGGATTCGGCGACCTGACCACGGCTGAAGCCGTGGCCTGAAAGCGAGCAAGGCCGTTGAAACGGCCTGGATGGGGGCGCGGTGTCGCTGAGACTTGCGGCGTTCGCCGTGATGTTTGCGCCGTTCTCGCTGAGGCGTGCGCGGTCCTCCGCAGGGGTGTGATCGGGCGGGTGCGGTGGGCGCGGGCGATCCCGGAATCGCCGCCGCCGCCGCGGGTAATCGACGCCGAGGCGGATGAGTTGCGCGGCGGCCTTGCGGGCGGATTCGGGTTTTTCGGGGAAGGTGCGGAGGGCGACGCGGTTGAGGGTTTCGACGGCGGCGGGGCCGCTGTGGCGTGCGGCGGCGCGGGCGCGGATGGTGGAGACGCGTCCGATGAGGGCGAGTCGGCGGCGTGTGCGCGGGGAGAGGGCCCAGGCGAGGAGGGCATCGATGGAGAGGCGGTGTTTGCGCGCCAGGTCGGCGAGGGGGCGCTCGGTGGCGAGGAAATCGGCGAGGAGGCGGTCCTCGTCGAGGCCTTGGGGGACGGGCGCGGCGTCGGCGGGGGCTGCGGGCTGATCGGGCGGCTGATCGGGGGGCAGGATGTCGGGCGGCGGGATGGTTCGGGTAGCGTTCATGGCGGGATGATCGCGGGGGGAAAAGCGGATGCAAGAGGCAAATCCGTCGTGACACGATGTTTGCGCACAAACATGGTCACTCCGGGCCGGTTGGGGAAAAAAAGGCGCACAGAAGGCGTCACTGCGCGGGTGGGGCATGAATCGGGAAGTGCGCAGCGGGAAACGAGCGCGGGCGGGGAGTGGGCGGCGGAGCGGCGCACGCAGGGGATGCGGCACAAGTGCGGGCGGCTCATGCAGTTGCGCGCGGCGCGCGGCGCGCCGCGAAGTCTGCGCGCGGCCTGAGCGCTTTTTCGTTTGACTGCGTTCGGGCATTTGAGACACTTATGGCAGTTGTGCGCGGCGCGTGTCTGTCGCGCAGGATCAGAAGTGTGCAGCGCTGCCCGCAGTTTGCTTGCGTGGGGGCAGCGGGCGGATTGCAAGCGGCAGTGTGCCTGCTCTCCGTCGTCCGCCGAGTGCGAAAAGCCCGGAAGGAGGCGAACGAGGGAACGAGTTGGGATTGCGGCGCCGGTTGGTCGCGGCGCCGCGAGCGACCTGGAGTAACAGGAAGGTCTGACGTCGGGGCGCCGCGGATGTGCGGCGAAGGGACAGCCGCGGGAGGGCGCGGCCACGGGAGTTTCCTCCGCGTCGAGAGCGCGCAGAGCCGACCACGGAACACGGACTCTCCTTCACAGAAGAACGGGCCTGCGGCCGGGCATGACTGCCGCGGGCGGTGATTGCGTGCGCATCGGGCTGCGCGAGGCGAGAGGCCTGCGCGCTTCGAGCGGGCGCAGCAGAGTGGAGGATTTCACAGTGAGACGGACATTGATCGGCTGCCTTGTGGCGGCGACGTTCTTGGCGATGGTTCCGGCGGCGACTCCGCCTGCGCGGGCGGATCTGCCGGGATTCAGCATCAGCGTGTGGGACATCCACACGAACGGGATCTGGAGGAAGGAGGTGCGGCGGCGCGAGATTGCGCGGTGGTACCGGCATTATTCGTGGGTGTCGGACGTGCGTCTGTGGCTGAACCGGCGGGCCGAGGGTGTGTGGCTGACGGGGCAGGCGCTGACGCAGTTCCACTGCGTGGGTCACTGCGTGCTGCAGAACCCGAACGGTCCGGGGGTGTGGCGGATCTGGCGCTCGTTCACGAGAACGGACGTGCGTCGGTTCCGGGCGCACTGGCGGGTGTTCTGGGCGGGGCACGTGAACCCGGTGGT
The DNA here is from genome assembly GCA_964529265.1 of uncultured Phycisphaeraceae bacterium. Lineage (GTDB taxonomy): Bacteria > Planctomycetota > Phycisphaerae > Phycisphaerales > UBA1924 > CAZGVW01. The sequence goes on along the minus strand of CAZGVW010000083.1, from coordinate 8,628 downwards.
GGCGAACGCGGCGGGGCCGCCGACGTCGCCGAATCCGTTGAACAGCCGGTTCATGCTGACGCTGGACCACTACGAAGTGGTGACGCCGATGGAGCCGCAGGATCCGAACCCGAACACGCCGCTGATCAACGAAGCCGTGATGATCATGACGGATGACGGCGCGATGCATTTCCTGGGCGAGCCGGGGTTCGAGCAGATGCCGGACACGGCGGCGAATCCGAACGGGTTCCAGTTGATCACGACGGCGAACACGGAGCAGCAGTTGCCGCCGGCGCCGGAGCGGCTGATCGATCCGCCGATTCCGCCGAAGGGGATGGTGGAGGTTTCGCCGGGCGCGTATGTCGAGTGGCTGATGGACGATTTCGGCAACGTGCTGGTGGATCGGGACGGGGACGGCGCGCCGGATGATCCGCTGTCGCCGGGCGTGCTGGGCGAGCAGAAGCACCAGGCGCTGCTGGGGATGCCGACGGGCCAGGACGGGAACGAGTTGCCGATCCAGCGTCCGAACCAGGAGCCGCAGGCGTATTGCTGGGTGCTCGACCCGGCGGGGAACGTGCTGGGCTCGACGCCGGGGAAGGTGGTAATGGGTCCGCCGGTGGATCTGAACGGCGACGGCGCGGCTGACAATGCGGAGGGCGCGCCGATTCCGATGGAGCCGACGATCCGCGACGAGAACGATGTGCCGATGCCGACGGGAGGTCCGGTGGACTTCGCGGTGGTGGAGGAGGATGCGCCGACGGCGGCGGAGCTGGCGGAGTTCAACCAGCGGCTGATCGCGGCGGGGTTTTTGCCGATTCAGCCGCCGTTCCGCCTGTGCATCCGGCAGTTGCGGGCGCGGTTCTGGTGGGGGATCGACCGGCGGTTCGTGATGGACTGCTGGCGGCACCACTGGGTGTGGCGCGTGGCGCACCACATCAACCTGACGGTGGGGACGCACCGGGTGTGGCTGACGCGGCTGGCGCTGTCGCAGTTCCTGTCATCGCACCATCACTTCGTGGTGGGTCAGCCGCCGACGTGGACGATGCTGAACCTGACGCACGTGAGGTTCTTCCGGATCTGCTACCGGGTGTACTGCCCGCGGCCGAACATCGCGCGGATCCGGGTGGATCAGATCTGGCTGGTGGTGCCGGTGCATCCGGAGGATCCGAACTCGGACCTGATGCTGCTGACGAACGTGCAGGACGAGAACCTGCTGTTGCCGCCGGCGGTGCTGGCAGGGCTCGTGCCGGATCCCTTGCCGGTGGGCCCGGATGGCGTGCTGGTGGAGGAACTCGACCCGGTTTTGGACACGCTGGACATCGGCGGGGGCGGGACGGGGAACTTCGACGGCGACCTGAACGCGCTGGCGATGCAGCCGGGCGTGATGATGGACGTTCCATTCCTCGGGAACGAGGACAGCCCGGAGCGGATGGACAACAATCAGTTGCAGTTGTACTGCTGGGCGCTGGATCGGAACGGAAACCTGGCGCGTGAGACGTTCAGCGTGGGTGTTCCGTGCCCGGCCGACCTGAACGGGGACGGCGTGGTCGGGGCGGCAGACCTGGCGCTGATGCTGGGTTCGTGGGGGTTCGCGCCGGGGAGCCCGGCGGACCTTTCGGGCGACGGTTTTGTGAATGCGTTCGACCTGGCGCTGATGCTGGGGTCGTGGGGCCCGTGCGCCGGTCCTCGGGGCGATGTGTCGTTCACGGTTGGTCCGCAGCCGGCGATGCCGGAGTTCACGGACGACATGGGCAACCCGATGGGGAATCCGACGGATATGGGCCTGATGATGCAGGCTGATCCGTTGTAAAGGGCTGGGCGGCGGGACGGCCCGCCGCGGAATGGTGTGTATTCCGCCGCGCTTCCTGTGGAGGGGGCGCGGCGGTTTTTGTTTGTGGTCGACTTGGGAGCGGGGCGCGTTCGCTCGCGGCTTCGCCGCGACACAGGCGGGACGCCTATGCCACTGCCCAAACAGGCGGGACGCCTATGTCACTGCCGAAACAGGCGGGACGCCTGTGCCACCGCCGGAGTACGGGGGAGACCCGGCTCGGAGAGCCGGGCCACCAGGAGTGGGCCATCCGGAAGGGGCCACCCGGAAGGGGCCACCAGGAAGGGGCGACCAGGAGTGGTCCAAAAAGCATCGGAGCCGGACGAAATCCGGCTCCGATGACACAGATGTGGCGCTGAACCCCGGCATTGTGCCGGGGGTTTTCGGCTTACATGCCGAAGGGGCTCATCGTGGGAGCCGCGGCAGCGGAGGCGCGACGGCGCTTCTTGCGGCGAGCCTTCTTCTTGCCAGTCTTCTTGCGGCCTGCCTTCTTGCGACCGGCCTTTCGGCGGGCCTTCTTCTTGGTGGCCTTCTTGCGGCCGCGCTTCTTTCGGCGAACGGCCTTCTTCTTCGTAGCACGCTTCTTGCTGGCTCTCTTCTTCTTACGCTTTGCCATCTTTGAAACCTCCTCTTTCGAGTTCGGAGCTCGAGGTTCAAGTCGCTGCATCGGAGAGCGCCACAGACCGACGCATGCGAGGGATTATCGGCAGTGTATCGGAGTCAGTCCAGAGGCGCCTGCAGGATTTTGCGCCGTTGGGGGGTCGGAGAGGGTCGGGGGTGTGTGGTTGGTCGTGCGCGGGCGGGTGGTTGCTCGCGGGTGCGCTGCGAGACAGGCGCCGGTGGGGTGCGGAGCTCGCGGCTGCGCCGCGACACAGGCGGGGACGCCTGTGCCACTGGTGTTTTGCGGGCTCGCGGCGGCGCCGCGACACAGGCGGGACGCCTGGGCCACTGGTGTTTTTGGTCGGGGTCATGGATCGCGCGGTTTGGTGGGATCCATGTTCTCCTCGGACATCTCGTCGAGAGGAGATTCGGTGGGCGCATCGGCGATCTGGCCCTCGGGGGGCTGCTGATCCGCCTTGGGCGCGTTGGGGAAGACGTCCTGGAAGATGGATTCGAGGCGTGAGCCGTTGACGCGGTTGTAGAGTTCGGTGCTGCGGCGATCGGAGACGGCGATGGGGACGCGGGCTCTGACGACGCCGTTGCCGGGGTTGTACCAGAAGGCGGCGGTGTCGCGATGGATCGCCAGACGGACGGGCGGATGCTGGAGTTCGGCCTGCTCCTGGGGCGCGATTTCGAGCCAGGGGCGGTCGGTGTCGAGGAGGACGTTTCGCGGGGCGGCGCCGTGGAACCAGTGTGGATCGATGGTCATGGGCCAGCCGCGGCCGTTGAGTTCGACACCGTTTGTGGCGGACTGGACCTTGACCTCTCGCGCGAGGCGGACGACGGCGCTGCGGACCTCGGCGATGGCGCGTTCCTCCTCGCTCTGGTTGCGGACGAACAGCCACGCCCCGACGACAAGCGCGACGAGCACGAGAAGCCCGACGACATTGACCAAGATGCGCATATCCCGGCTCTGCATCGGCGGAATGCGGTGCTCCGGGGAGTTATCCGGCCGAAGAGGCGATGGGCGGCGGGCGGGGGCGCTGGGGATTCCGGATGTGCGGGTGAGGGGGGTTGTGCGCGGGTGGGGAGAGCGTCCGGGAGTTACGGCTGGGAGCCGGGCGCTCATGAGTCGAATTGGGCCGTCTGCTCGCCGCGTTGCGGCGACACAGGCGCGGACGCCTGTGCCACTGGCCGGCGACACAGGCGGGGATGCCCGTGCCGACAGTCCGGAAATGAGCGGGGGGGCGCTGGGGCGGTAGACTCGGCGCGAAGGAGAACTGCAAGGTGGCTGAAACGAATCGTCCTGAGGTGCGAACGCTGGAGTGCGGGCTGCCGCTGATCACGCAGCGGATCGCGGGGGTGCGGTCGGCGGGGTTGGCGTGGCTGCTGCCGGCGGGGACGGCGACGGAGCCTGAGCGCTTGCAGGGGCTGGGTGCGATGTGGGCGGATCTGCTGCTGCGCGGGGCGGGCGGGCTGGATTCGCGCGGGCATGCGGATGCGATGGACCGTGTGGGTGTGAATCGATCGACTTCGCCGCGGACGCAATCGTTCTGCATCGGTGCGTCGCTGGTGGGGTCGCGGCTGGGCGAGGCGCTGCCGTTGATTGTGGACATGGTGAGAAAGCCGCGGATGGAGGAGGAGGCGGTAGAGCCGGTGCGGGACCTGTGCATTCAGTCGCTGGAGGGGCTGAAGGATGACCCGCAGGACCGTGTGATGGTGAATCTGAAGCGTCGGCATCATCCGGCGCCGGTGAATCGCTCGAGCCTGGGGACGGAAGAGGGGCTGAAGGCGATTGGGCGCGAGGACCTTGTGGGGATGTGGGGCGAGCGCGCGCGGCCCAAGGGCGGCGTGATGGCGATTGCGGGGGACGTGGATGGGGACGAGATGGAATCGCGGCTGAACGGGTTGCTCTCGGGGTGGAGCGGCGCGGGGCCGGAGATTTCGTGGAGCGGGGGCGGGGAGCGCGGGTACGAGCACGAGGAGGAGAAGACGAACCAGGTGCATATCGCGGTGGCGCACGATGCGCCGGCGGAGGGTCACGTGGACGTGTGGCTGGAGCGGGTGGTGGTGTCGGCGCTGTCCGGGGGGATGTCGAGCAGGTTGTTTACGGAGGTGCGGGAGAAGCGGGGGCTGTGCTACTCGGTGTCGGCGTCGCACCGGTCGGATAAGCGGATGGGGACGGTGCAGGCGTATTCGGGCACGACGCCGGAGCGGGCGCAGGAGACGCTGGACGTGTTGATGGGGGAGTTGCTGCGGATCAACGGGCCGAAGGGGAAGGGTGGAGGGATCAGCGAGAGCGAGTTTCAGCGCGCGGTGACGGGGATGAAATCGCGGCTGGTGATGTCGGGGGAATCGACGAGCGCGCGATCGGCGGCGCTGGCGGACGACTGGTTGAAGATCGGGCGGCCGCGGTCGCTGGAGGATCTGACGCGGGAGGTTGACGCGGTGACGCTGGAGCGCGTGAACGCGTATCTGGAGCGGCGGCGGCCGGGGCGGATGACGATCGTGACGATCGGGCCCGCGGCGCTGCGTGCGCCTGCGCTGGAGGGGTGAAAGCGGCGGGTTGTCAGCGGGTGGGGGCGGGAGCCGCGGCGGCGCTGCGGAGGATTTCGGCGATGCGCGCGCGGCGGTAGGCCTCGTTGGTGACGATGGTGGGCGGTGGGAGTGTCGCGGGCGGAGGCTGCGTGGGGGCGCCGGGCGCGGATGCTGTGGCGGCGTCGGGCGCGGTGGATTCGGAGTATTCCGGCGCGAGCGACGCTGCGGGGGCCTGCGGCAGGGCGCGGCCTTCGGGGGATGCGGCGATGATGGAGGGGGCTGCGCTGGTGGTCGCGGAGGATGACGGGGCGCGGCCATCGGCGCGGGAGTTGACGTAGGCGAGGCTGGTGATGACGGCGCGGCGGGCGATTTCGTCGCCGCTCGAGGCGGAGAGGAGCGCGGGGCGGATCGCCTGCATGGCGAAGCGGCAGCAGGGGTCGCCGATCTGGAAGACGACGCCGGGGGGGACGGTGGCGTAGACGCCTTCGCGCTCGGAGTAGACGTAGGTGGATCGGGGGAAGACGGCGGTGATGGCGCCGGATCGGCGCATGAGGAGATCGTCGCGGCCGGGGACGCGGTAGACCTCTTCGAAATCGCGGGGGGCGCCGGGAAGGGGCGGGAGGACGTAGAGGCTTGTGGAGAGGGGTCCGACGTCCTGGTGGGTTTGATCGAGGGGGGCGGAGGAGGACTGCGCGAGGGCGGGGGGGGTGAGCGCTGCCGCGGCGGCGAGGAGGGCGGGGTGGAGTGCGATGCGGGGCATGCTGGGAACTCTATCGGCCGGGCGGGGAGGGGGCTCCACGGCGGCGGGGACGCAGGCGGATTGGCGGCGGGGGATCAGGCGGCGTCGGTGAGCCTGAGGTGGTGGTTCAGATATCGGTTGAAGGTGCGGACGGCCTCGGGATCGCCATCGAAGTAGTTCTCGAAGAAGCCGGGCGCGGCGAGTTCGGGGGCGGAGGCGTACTCGACGCCATCGAGCGATTCGGTGATCCAGTGCGCGGGTCGGGCCGGGTCGACGACTTCGAAGATGTCAGGCGGGAAGAGATATGGACGGCCGGTGTCGTCGAGCACGCGATAATCGCCCGCCTCGATTGCGAGGACTTCGTAGATCTCGCCCGGGGTGAGGTCATAGGCGACGCCGGCGTGGCTGGATGTGCGGGAGCGGACTTTCACAGTTCGTTCTGGGTTCGAGCGACACGCTTGATTTCGACGCGGCCGATGCCGTGGTGTTCGTACCAATGATATTCGAACCGACCCTGCTCATCCGCCAGGGGCTGAGTGGACTTCTTGGTCCATCGCTGCGGCTCGCCGCCGTATGTCGTGAGGAGTCGATCCAGATCGCGGAGGCGCCGGCCGCGAGCGATGACGCGCGAGCGGGCCAGCATCTCCGCGGTCAGTCTCGGCTCGTCATCCAACCCTGACCCCCTTTCGCGCTTCGTTGAGCATCTTGCGGAGGACGGTGTGGAGGATGCCGCTGTTGCGGTAGTAGTCCACTTCGACGGGGGTATCGATGCGGCAGCGGGCGGTGAACTTCGTGGTCTTGCCGGTGTCGGGCTCGTGGGCGGTGACGGGGACGCTGCAACCGGGCTTGAGGTCCCGCGGGATATCGATATCGAAGAACTCAGAGCCATCGAGGCCGAGGGATTCGCGCGACTCGCCATCCTTGAACTGGAGGGGGAGGACGCCCATGCCGACGAGGTTGGAGCGGTGGATGCGCTCATAGGAGCGGGCGATGACGGCGCGAACGCCCAAGAGGAACGTGCCCTTGGCGGCCCAATCGCGCGAGGAGCCCATGCCGTAATCGATGCCGGCGAGCACGATGAGGGGCGTGCGTGCTTTCTTGTAGTTCATCGCGGCGTCGTAGATGGGCTTGACCTTCATGTCGGTGAAATCGGTGGTCCATCCGCCTTCCTTGCCCTGGGCGAGGAGGTTCTTGATGCGGATGTTGGCGAACGTGCCGCGGGTCATGACGCGGTCGTTGCCGCGGCGGGCGCCGAAGGAGTTGAACATGGAGACGGGGACGCCGTGCTCGACGAGGTAGTGGCCGGCGGGGCCATCGGCGGGGATATCGCCGGCGGGGGAGATGTGATCGGTGGTGACGGAATCGCCGAGCGAGCAGAGGACACGGGCGCCGCGGATGGGCGCAACGGGCGCGGGCTCATCGCTCATGCCGGTGAAGAAGGGCGGCTCCTGGATGTAAGTGGAGGAGGCTTTCCAGTCGTAGAGATCGCCGCCGTGGACGGGGATGCGGTTCCAGGTGTCGTTGCCGTCGTAGACGTGGGCGTATTGATCGCGGAACTGCTCGGCGGTGACGGCTTTCTTCTTTGTTTCGAGGACTTCGGCGTGCGTGGGCCAGACATCGCGGAGGAAGACGGGCTTGCCGTCTTTGGACTGGCCGATGGGATCGCGGGTGAAATCGATGTCCACCGTGCCGGCGAGGGCATAGGCGACGACGAGGGGCGGCGAGGCGAGGTAGTTGGCCTTGACATCGGGGTTGATGCGGCCTTCGAAGTTGCGGTTGCCGGAGAGGACGGAGGCGGCCACGAGGCCGGCGCACTTGACGACGGCGGAGATCTCGGCCGGGAGCGGGCCGGAGTTCCCGATGCAGGTGGTGCAGCCATATCCGACGGTGAAGAAGCCGAGCGCTTCGAGATGCTCGGTGAGGCCGGCTTTCTGGAAGTATTCGGTGACGACCTTGGAGCCGGGGGCGAGGGAGGTCTTGACCCAGGGTCGGGCCTTGAGGCCGAGGGCATTGGCCTTCTTCGCGAGGAGGCCCGCGGCGATCATGACGTCGGGGTTCGAGGTGTTGGTGCAGGAGGTGATGGCGGCAATGACGACATCGCCGTCGTGGAGGCTGAACGTGCGCTTGTCGAGCGTGACGAGGGCTTCCTGCTCGTTCTTGCCGCAGTTGTTGGAGGTGTTGACGTGGCCGAGTCCGCCGGTGGCGCTCTGGCCGCCTTCATTGGCCCAGCGATCGACGCGGACGCATTCGCTCGGCGCCTTCTTCTTGAAGGTGTCCACGAGGTCCTTGCGCCACTGGGGCTTCATGTTGCTCAGGGGGATGCGGTCCTGCGGGCGCTTGGGGCCGGCGAGGGAGGGCTGGACCGTGCCCATGTCGAGTTCGATGACGTCGGTGAACTCGGGCTCGGGGGCGTCCTTGGTCCAGAAAAGGTGGTTGGCCTTGCAGTAATGCTCGACGAGTTCGACGGTCTTGGGATCGCGGCCGGTGAAGCGGAGGTATTCGATGGCGTTGGCGTCCATGGGGAAGAAGCCCATGGTGGCGCCGTATTCCGGGGCCATGTTGGCGATGGTGGCGCGATCGGGGACGGACATGGCGGCGACGCCGGGGCCGAAGAACTCCACGAACTTGTCCACGACGCCCTTGGCGCGGAGCATCTGCGTGACGGTGAGGACGAGGTCGGTGGCGGTGGCGCCTTCGGGCAGTCTGCCGTGGAGGCGGAAGCCGACGACCTCGGGCGTGAGGATGTAGATGGGCTGGCCGAGCATGCAGGCCTCGGCCTCGATGCCGCCGACGCCCCAGCCGACGACGCCGAGGCCGTTGATCATCGTGGTGTGGCTGTCGGTGCCGACCACCGAGTCCGGAAACACCTGGGTCCGGCCATCGACCGTGCGGGTCAGCGCCAGCCCGGCGAGGTACTCGAGGTTGACCTGGTGCACGATCCCGG
>CAZGVW010000082.1:0-8352 GCA_964529265.1 uncultured Phycisphaeraceae bacterium | reverse complement strand
ATGGAGGATCTCGTCAAGATCCTCAGCGAACGCGAGGTCGGCGAGCGCGTCGAAGTCTCCGTCCGCCGCGGCACGCGCCGCGTCTCCACCTCGGTCACGCTCGTCGCCGCGGATTGAGAAGCGCGGGCGCCCCCCGTACAGTCTGCAACCGCGGCTGCGATTCGCCGATCAATGCTCCCGAGGGCTCTGGGGGCTCCGGGGGCCGGCGGTGGGCAAACCCGGAGCGGCCGCCGCCTCGACTTCACTCGCGCACTCAGGAATGGCCAAGCAGAAACGAACCTTCTGGGCGGATTTCAAGCAGTTCTTCCTGCGCGGGCTGGTCATTCTCCTGCCGTCCGTCCTCACGCTCTGGATCCTCGTGATGGCGTATCGGTTCGTCGACTCCAACGTCGCCGAACCCATCAACAGGGGCATCCGGCAGGTCATCCTCAACGTCGCCCCCCGCGTCGTCAGCGAGCGAGACCAGCCCTCCTGGTTCCAGGTCACGCCCGAAGTCATCCGTCAGGCCAGGGACGAGCGCTCCCGCCAATCGCTCCGGCCACTGTCGGACGATCTCCTTCGGACCCAGATCCGCGCCCGAAACTTCAGCGACTACTGGGAGGCTCACTGGTACCTGCGCTTCATCGGCCTCGCCGTCGCCATCATCCTCATCTACCTCGCCGGATTGCTTCTCGGCGGCTTCATCGGCCGCCGCGTCTATTCGCGCCTTGAGCGCGCCTTCGCCAAGGTGCCCCTCTTCAAGAGCGTGTACCCCCACGTCAAGCAGATCGTCGATTTCGTGCTCGGCGAGAACAAGCAGCGCCCCGCCTTCAGCCGCGTCGTGCTCGTGGAATACCCGCGCAAGGGCATCTGGAGCGTCGGCCTCATGACCGGCGACGCCATGAAGACCGCCGAGCGGGCCGTCGGCGATGAGTGCATCACCGTCTTCATCCCCTCCAGCCCCACCCCCTTCACCGGCTACACCATCACCATCCCCGCCCGCGAGGCGATCGATATCCCCATCACCATCGACGAGGCGCTCCGATTCGTCGTCTCCGGCGGCGTCCTGATCCCGAGCCAGGAGCAGATCACGCCCACGCTCCCCACCGGCGCCGCCAGGGCCGCCGAAGCGGGGGACTTGGCATCGGCCCATGCGCTCGGCATGATGGTCGGCAGTCCGGCCGCCCCGGCAGGCGGGCCGAAGGCCACCACCGGCGGCAGCGCCCCCGAAAAGGATCAGGGTGATTGAGCGGAAGCGGTTGAATCAGCGGAGTCGCCCGGCCCCGGCCGAGGGCGCCTGAAGGCGGCGTCCCTGCGTCATCCACAGGAGATCGCATGCGCATCGAAGTCACGGGAAGGAAGTTGACCGTCACCGACCCCATCCGAACCCACGCGGAAGCCAAGTGCGAGAAACTCACCAAATTCTTCGATGGAGTCATGGAGATTGACGTCGTCCTCGACGCCGCGGAGCATGGTGAGTTCGATGTCGAAATCGTCGTAGACGCCGTGAAGCACGATCGCTTCGTCGCACACTCCAAAGGCCCCAACATCTACACCTGCATCGACCAGGCCGTCGAAAAAATGTCCCGCCAGCTCAACAACTTCAAGGAGCGGCTCAAAGATCCCAAGCGCTGAAAGGACCGCCGCGGCGGATGGCCGCCGCACGGAAACGCCACTGATGAAACTCAGCGAGCTCGTGCCTGACAAGGCCATCGTGCCCAACCTCGGGTCCTCCGAACGCGACGCCGTCGTCGGCGAACTGGTGGACGCCCTCATCGCCTCCGGCGCCGCCAAGAAGACCATGCGCGCCGAGATGATCGCCTCCATCCTCGATCGCGAGAAGCGAGGATCCACCGGTTTCGGCCGCGGCGTCGCCGTGCCCCACGTCAAGCACAAGTCCGTCTCGCGCATCGCCGCCGCCATCGGCGTCAGCCGAACCGGCGTCGATTTCAACTCCCTCGACAAGCAGCCCGTCTACTCCGTCTTCCTCCTCCTGAGCCCCGCCGACAACCCGGAAGAGCACCTCCAGGCCATGGAGATCATCTTCCGCCGCCTCAGCCAGGACACCTTCCGCAAGTTCCTCCGCCAGGCCGAAACCGTCGATGAAGTCCGCAGCCTGCTCGAAGAGGCCGATGGCGCGGGCCTCGGCGGCTGACGGGACGCTCACCCCGCCCGCCACTCACATCGCCCGAACACCGCCCGCACGTCCGCTACACTCCCGCCGTTTCCCCCCTTCCGAGGATCGACGGCTTTGCCGCAGCGCGCCACCGCCAACGTCACCATCCGCAACCGCCTCGGCCTCCACGCCCGGCCGGCCATGACGTTCGTTGACGTCGCCTCCTCCTTCCGCTCCGTCATCACCGTCAAACGCGCCAACGAAACCGTGGACGGCAAGTCCATCATGCAGATGCTCATGCTCGCCGCCACACAGGGCACCTGCCTCGAAATCTGCGCCGAAGGCGACGACGCCGAAGCCGCTGTCAACCGCCTCAAGCAACTCGTCGAATCCCGCTTCGGCGAGGATTGACCATCCCGCCGACCCATCCGGGGCGCAGAAAAAAAGCCCGGCCGCGCTCGCGACCGGGCTTCAAACTTCAAACCAAACCGGCTTTCTTCGTGAATCAGTACTTCACGCTGCAGCCGTAGGCCCGCGTCTCCGGCGTCGTCACCGTCTCGCCCGCCAGCACCTGCTTCAGCGCCTGCTTCACGTAGTTCACGTAATCAGCCTCGGCGTGCCGCTTGCCGCTCGCGTCGCTGTCGATCGCGCCCGCGTACACCAGCATGCCTTCCTTGTCGATGATGAACATGTGCGGCGTCGTCTTCGCGCCGTACAGACGACCCACGTCGCCCATGTCGTCCATCAGCACGGGGTACGTGATCCCGAACTCCTCAACAGCGCTCTGGTTCCGCTCAAGGCCCGCGCCCTGCTTACCCTCGGCGCCGCTGTTCACCGCCACCCACACCACGCCCTGGTCCTTGAACGCGTTGAAGGTGTCCCGCATCGTCGTGTTCGTCGCATGATGCAGCTTCACGTACGGGCAGTCCGGGTTGAACCACTCGATCACAACCACCTTCCCGCCCTGGCTCAGCTCGCTCAGCGAATGCTTGTTCCCGTTCGTGTCCGTGAGCGTGAAGTCCGGCGCCTTCTGGCCGATCACAGCCTTCGCGGCGGTCTCCTTGCTGTACTGCGCGGCGACCGACGGCGCCATCACCGCCGACACGCCCACGACCGCGGCCGCAACACCCAGAACCAGACGACCAAGCGACTTCTTCATATCTCAGGCTCCTTCGACGCGGCAGCCCGCCTCGGACACGCGCCGGGCGACGCCGCCGCCATCTCGTTCTTCTGTCTATGGACTCCGATCCTCACTCAGCCGGCCTTCGGGCCGGCGATGTCGATCAGGAAATACCTCGCCTCGCCATCCTTGCCGCGCCGCTCAAGCACGCCTCTCACGTGCGGGGCGCCCAAGACCCCCTCCCGGTGACGGATCCGCAGCCTCGAGCCGGCCGCGTGACCGTCCTCCATCATATCCGCTGGCTCTGCGCCAAGTTTCGTACGGTCCGCCGGCGGGTGCGGAAACCACGTCAGCGATTCGGCTTCTGTCACCCTGATCTCCAGCGTCGAACCCTCCCACGACGTCGCAACCCCATCCCCAGGCCCCGGCGCCGTCGGAATCCGCCTCCTCGCCGCGGCAAACAACGATGCATCCGCAGACGGCCTCGCCGCCTCCGCCGCCCCCATCGCCGGCGCGACCATCGCCACCTCGCCGTCCCCCATCAGGCACTCCTCGCGGCACACCAGCCAATCCAGTTTGGCCCCGAACCGCGCCGTGCCCTCCGAAAACACCGCCTCCGCATCCACCTCGATCGGATACACGATCGTCAGCCGACCCTCATGCACGTAGTCCAGAATCCCCTGGTGCGCATGCCGCGACGGCGCAGGCCACATCGCCTCGCCCGCGCGCACTCCCGCCGGCAACTCCAGCCTGATCCGCGGCGCCACGCCCGTATCCCCGGGATTCATCCAGTACAAATGCCACGCCGGCGCAATGTCGAACGTCACCGCCAGGTGCGTCTTCTGCCCAGGCGCGATCCCCGCGCTCTCCAGCGCCAACCGCGCCTGCACCAGTTCCTCCATCGGCGGCGTCCGATCTCGCCCCGGCGCATCAAACGGCCCCGCTACGGACGCAGCGCACGCCACCGCCGCGCCGAGAGCCCCGGCCCCCACACCCGCACGAATCCGCGCATTCCTGGAACTCGCCATGCAGCCTCCTCGCCTTCGCCATACGCCCCGACTGCCCTTCGGGTTTCCTCGATCCCGTTCTGAGGACTCCCCTCGCCGGCCAAACGACCCCCCGTGATCGCCCCGCAAGCCCGCCCACGCCCCAAATCAGGTCATGGGGTGAACACTTCCACGCCTCCCACTATTCTGCGCCGGACATGACGAATCCACCACCAGCCCCTCACGACGCCCGCCCGAAACGCCTCCCCCGCGCGCTCGCGCTCGCCGCGCTCCTCGCCACGCTCGCCGCCTCCACCGGCTGCCCCCCGCGCACCACCGACAACAGCGCCACCCGTATCGACACCAGGTTCATCTCCGAGCGCCACGACCGCATCGAGGACCGCTCGCTCCTCCTCATCGACGCCCGCCGGGCCGACGCCTTCGCCCTGGGACACATCCCGGGCGCGCGCAACCTCGCCCTCACCGATATCGGCGAGCGCAAGGACCCCGAACTCACCCGCTATTCAACGATCGTTGTGTACGGCCAGAACCCGGGCGATCCCCTCGCCATGGCCGTCGCCAAGCGCCTCATCGCGCTCGGCTACTCCGACGTCCTGCTCTATGAACTCGGCTTCGACGCATGGCGCGCTGCGGGCCTCCGGGTCGAGGGGGTTCCGAAGGCGCCGCAGCGCTGAGCGAGGCAGGCGTCAGTCGCGGCTGAGCCCGCCCCGGCCCTTCCGTAAAGTGCTTTCCCAAACAGCGCCCGGGCCGATCAGACGACCCGGGCGCCGGCGTGGTTGGAGGCCGTCAAAGGAGTCTTTCAACACCGTGCTGACGGCGAATCGGGCTCCTCACTCGTTCAGTCGAACATGCCCGCGCTCGAGGGCAGCTCGGCGTTGCGGAGCGTCAGCGTCGTGTCGATCCGGAAGTTCGACTGCGTGCGGTGACGCTCGGCGAAGAAGAAGTTCAGGCGGTACTTGCGGCCGTCCTGGAGCCAGCTCAGGCGGTCCAGGTCGACGGTCTGCGTCACGCGGGAGTGCACGCCGCCGATGTCGATCACCAGCTTCCCGTCGATGAACACCCACACGTCGTCGTCCCCGTTGAAGGTGAACGACTGGCCCGAGTCGGCCTTGTACACGAACTCGGTGGACAGCTCATACGTGAAGTGGAAGTTCTTGTCGTTGCCGGCGGAGTTGCCGAACATCTCCCCGTTGATCGGGAAGAACCCGCCCATGCTCGCGAACTCCGCGTCGTTCCGGTCGTCGAACGAGTACACGTTCGAGTTCGCCTGACGCACCAGCGTGATCGGCTGCGGCGCCGAGACGTTCATGCCCGGCGTGTCGCGGAACCACGAGCGGAACGTGTCCTCGCTCACGATGCCGCCCGTGCTGGCCACGCCCCACGAGCCCGCGATGTCGCCCTTGCTCGCGTCGAACAGCGAGGGGTGGATGTTCCTGCCGCTCGAGTCGCGCCACTGACTCGCCACCTTCTTGCCGGCGCCCGAGAACACGGGCTTGCCGTCCGCGCCCAGCGTCTCCGAGATGTTGCCCATGTAATGGCCGAAGCCCGCCGAGGGCTGGCGCTCGAAGTCCTGGTGACCGCCCGGGACGCTGCGCTCCTTGAAGTCGCGCACCGTGCCCGTCAGCGTCACCGTCTGCGGCAGATGCGCAAACGGATCAGCGTTGTCGACGCCGCCGCCGTCGCCGATGTCCGTCGCCACCGCGCTCGTCGGGAAGCCCAGAATCACGAGGCCGGCCGCCGCGGCCAGGCCCAGAGCCGTCAACACGTGGTTCAGTTTCGCCTTGCGCTTCATACTCATGCCTCCTCACTACGGCCAGGGAACCTGCTGCAGTCGCGCCGTCCGGTAGGCCGAACCGAGGCGGACGACACTCCTCACCGTACGATTCACCGCATCGCCTCCAAACCCACACGCAGGGAATCTGGGGCCTCGCATGTGAAACTGTGACGGACGCGCCGCCGCTCCCTCCCTGTGAGCGCGAACACCCGCCCCGGACGATGTATGATCGGACCCCGCCGCAGCAGCACGACGCCGCCGCGGCGTGCCTTCCGGGCCTCAGCCCCGAAGACACCTCCCGGGCCTCGATGGATCGATAACCCGCAGGACCCCAAGCATGGACGCTTTTCTCATCCAGGGCGGCGCGCGCCTTTCCGGACGTGTCGCCGTCAACGGCTCCAAGAACGCCGCCC
Organism: uncultured Phycisphaeraceae bacterium; assembly: GCA_964529265.1. Lineage (GTDB taxonomy): Bacteria > Planctomycetota > Phycisphaerae > Phycisphaerales > UBA1924 > CAZGVW01. Next base: position 1,943 of record CAZGVW010000082.1, on the reverse strand, counting down.
TCCCACAGATGGCCGCGGCGCTCCTCACCACCGAGCCCGTCACGCTTACGGACGTCCCCCGCCTCTCGGACATCGCGAGCATGTCCGATCTGCTGCATCAATTAGGATGCCCCTCCGAGGACGAAGGCGACCCCGACGTCCTCCGCATCGCCGACCGCGGCGGCGAAGTCCCCTTCCGACGCCGATCACTCGGCCGCCGACTCCGCCTGCACACCGTTGACGAACGCCAGAGCCACGCCAAGTACGAAATCGTGCGCACCATGCGCGCCAGCGTCGGCGTCCTCGGCCCCCTCCTCGCCCGGCGAGGCGAAGCCCGCGTCTCCATGCCCGGCGGCTGCGCCATCGGCGACCGCCCCGTAGACCTCCACCTCCGCGGACTCGCCGCCCTCGGCGCCGAAATCACGCTCGAAGGCGGCGATGTCGTCGCCCGCGCTCCCGGGAAGCGCCCCGGCAAGCGCGGCCGACTCGTCGGCGCCCGCGTCTTCCTCGGCGGGCCCTTCGGCTCCACCGTCCTCGGCACTGCCAACATCATGATGGCCGCCACCCTCGCCCGCGGCGAAACGCTCATCGAGTGCGCCGCCTGCGAGCCCGAAGTCGTGGACCTCGCGCAACTCCTGAACTCCATGGGCGCGCGCATCGAAGGCGCCGGCACGCCGCGCATCGTCGTCCGAGGCGTCGATGAACTCTCCGGCGCCGATCACCGTGTCATTCCCGATCGCATCGAAGCCGGCACGTTCATGATGGCCGCCGCCATCACCAACAGCGCCCTCACCATCGAGAACTGTCCGCTCGATGCTCTCATGGCCGTCTGCGATCGACTCGAGCGCATCGGCGTTCAAGTCACCGAGCGCCCCGGCCCCGATCCCATGCGCGCCGTGTGCGAAGCCACCTGCCGCCGCTCGCTCGCCCCCGTGCAGGTCACCACCCAGCCGCACCCCGGCTTCCCCACCGATCTCCAGGCCCAACTCATGGCGCTCCTCGCCCTCGCCGAGGGCAACAGTGTCGTCACCGAGAAGATCTATCCCGAGCGATTCCTCCACGTCGCCGAACTCTGCCGCATGGGCGCCAGCCTCTTCCGCCAGGGCCCCACCGTCGTCGTCAGCGGCGTCAAGCGCCTCATCGGCGCGCCCGTCATGGCCAGCGATCTCCGCGCCTCCGCCTGCCTCGTCCTCGCCGCCCTCGCCGCCGAGGGCGTCACCACCATCCATCGCGTCTACCACCTCGACCGCGGCTACGAACGCCTCGACGCCGTCCTCCGCGCACTCGGCGCTCAAATCTCCCGCCTCGACGACCGCGAACTCGCCGCCTCAGCCCCCGGAATCCCCGGAACCCCAGGCCACGCCCTCCCCACCGAACCCGCCCTCGCCGCCGGCGCGTGACCCAATCCCTGCCTGCGTGCCCTGGCCAACGCCTTCGCTTCGTTGGCCATGGTTATGCATCCAACGCACATCGCGCGCCGACATCCCGCAATTCACCGCGCTCCTGCCTTACCCCTCTCCCCGGCTTTCCGGGGGCGGGGAGAGGTCAGGGTGAGGGGCTCTTTCTCTACTTCTCATTGCCTCCCCCCCGCCTTCCTCTTCTCCCGTTGCCAGGGTGCTCCCGCTCAAACCGCGCCCAACCCGCGCCAAAACCCGCACATCCCCTCCGGTATTCCGTATTCCGTATTCGCATCCCCCTCCTCCCACACCTACCACCTACCACCTACCACCTTCCCCCCCTCACGTGTCCCTATCTACCTCCTTTGTGCGCCATATCACCGTCACTACGGATTTTCCCCTTCCACACCCCCCACAGCCGCGTTATACCCCTGCCATGCCCACCGCCCCGCGCCCCCCATCCCGCGCTCCGCTCCTCCTCGCGATCATCACCGTCATCGCGCGCACACTCCGCGCCTCCCCTTCCCCCTCCCCCCTATTGCCTATTGCCCATTCCCTATTGCCTTC
>CAZGVW010000081.1:0-4085 GCA_964529265.1 uncultured Phycisphaeraceae bacterium | reverse complement strand
GACCGGGTGCGCCGCCGTCATGAACTCCGTGTCGATGCTGTCCGGGGTCCCCGTGCTGATGAACGATCGGGGCGTTCCGGGTTCCCGGGCGGCCCACGATTGTTCCAGGAGTGGTGAAACCTGTGTCTGAACGTAACGGTCACGGGGCCCGGTCATGCGCTCCCCTCGAACGCAATCGACGATCCGTCCGGGAGCCGGGCCGGCAGGTCGTGCGCCCGTGAGTATCTCACTGCGCGAGAAGCGCTTACCGGGTGCGATCGGCAATCATGGGCAAGAGCGGCATACAGTCAGAAATCCCCGGGTGGGGTGAGTTTGATGGTCTCGCGCCGGGAACTACGCCGTCTGCCGTCGCCGCTGACGGAGCTTCGTGGCCAGATAGGCGCCGCCGCTCCCGAGCAGCAGCAGGGACGAAGGCTCGGGAACTGCCGGGGGCGGAGGAGGGGGGACCACCGTACCCCGCGTGAACAGAAAGTCGGACCCGAATTCCACGTAACTCCCGGCGTCGAGAAACGCCAGATCGTTCACCGCGGCGCTGAGCAGCAGCGTCAGCATCACGGTGTCCTGCACGAAGAGCCGGTCGTTGCCAATATCCGCGCTCCCATCGGCGACCAGCCCGTAATTGAGTCCGTTACTGGCGATGCTGCCCCCGGAGAACGCCGTGACGCGGTTCCCGCCGTTGTTGTGCGAGGTGAGGGCACTCGTCGCATTGAGATACACGCCGGTTCCCGAGTTCCCGACGCCGGTATTGGAGAAGCCGTATTGCTCGTTCAAATCGACCGAGCCCGCGTAGATGGCCCACGACGCATCACCGCCCTGACTCTGCACCACGTTCGAGCCGGCGCCCAGGACGACGTTGCCTCCGAGGATGTTCACGCCGGTCGGGAGGTCGAAGTTGAGCGAGCTCAGAACCATGTTCGAGTCGCCGTCCTGGCCCCCGAACGGGTTCGTGGACGTATTCGTCAGCACGATCGTCAGCACGTCGCCGCCGATCTGGAAGTCTGCGGTCGCCGTCAATCCGTTCCCGGCGTCGTACAGGATTGGCGCGGCGTGAGCTGCGCTGAATGCGCCCGACAGTATGGCTCCGGCGGCGACTGCCCCGGCGGCGAATCTACGCATGGGTGTCAATCCTCTTCTCCGAAATCTGCAGCGCAGCGTCAGTGAGCGCAGATGTGTGTACCCGATCGTGTGTGCCGCTACGAGGCGGCCCGGACGTGCCGGCACGAACCGCAAGCGGTGAGCCAGGTCACACGGGAGCGATTCGTGGGCGGAATCACGCCGGCGCCCCGGGATTCTGCTTGACGACTTACTTTCGTCCACGAGTACGACGAGAGTCGGGAAGACCGTGCGACTTCCCGGCCGCCGTTACAGGAACCAGGCGGCGAAGCGGGCCACACCCTCCTCGAAACTGGTGTGCGGCTCGTAGCCGAGCAGGTCGCGCGCCTTGGCGACGCTCGCCCAGGTTTGCGGGACGTCGCCGGGCTGCTCCGGCTGCGGATCGAGCCGCGCCGTCGTCCCCAGCGCGCGCTCGAGTCCCCGGATCATCTCCATCAGCGTCAGGGTCTGGTTGTTCCCGAGGTTGATGACCTCGTAGGGCGTGCGATCGTACGAGAGGGCGCCGAGCACGCCCGACACGATGTCGTCGATGTACGTGTAGTCGCGCCGGGTGCTTCCGTCCCCATACACGGGAATCGGCCTGCCGGCGGCGATGAGGCGCGCGAACTTGTGGATCGCCAGATCGGGACGCTGGCGCGGGCCGTACACCGTGAAGAACCGCAGGGCGATGAAGCGGATGCCGTACAGGTGCGCGTAGACGTGTCCCAGCAGCTCGCCGCTGACCTTGGTGCTGGCGTACGGGCTGATCGGCTGCAGCACGTGATCGTCTTCGCGCCACGGCACGCGGGGATTGACGCCGTACACGCTGCTCGAGGACGCGAACAGGAACCGGCGGATGCCCTTCGCACGCGCCAGCTCGAGGAGGTTCTGCGTCCCTCCCACGTTCACCTCCTGATACGCGACCGGGTGCGCGATCGAGGGTCGGACGCCCGCCTTCGCCGCAAGGTGCACGATGGCGTCGTACTCGTCCGTCAGCCGCGCGCCGAGCGCCCCGGCGTCGCGCAGGTCGGCCTCGACGAGCCGCCAGCGCGGATCCCCGGCATGACCCGCCACGTTCTGCTCCTTGACCTCGCGATCGTAGAAATCGTCGAAGTTGTCCACCACCGTGACGCGGTGGCCGTCGCGCAGCAGCGAATCGACGACGTGGCTGCCGATGAAGCCGGCGCCGCCGGTGACGAGTACGTGCATCCGCGGCTATTATCGGCGGGATCGGCGGATCACGACGCCGCGGCGGCGTCGCGATCCCGCGCGCCGAGCGTCGCGGGCATCATGCGGAACGCCTGGAACGGGACGTGGCACTGGTACTTCCGGAGGAAACTGAGGAACTTCTTGTAATCCCCGGGAGGCATGTTGAACGTCGTCACGAGCATCTTGTAGTTGCCGCGGGTGTGCTCGAGGCCGAGCCGGACGACCTCGCGCACGGCGTGCCGCGTGAGGTCGCGGGACATGAACGGCTCGTACACCTCGGACCAGAAGGACGCGCCGCCGGTCGTGAGCCGGTCGAACAGGGCCGCGTGCACGCCGGGCGCCGGATCCCGGGCGATCGGTCTCGGGGCGGGGCCCGCGCCGCGGCTGCGCGCGATCTCCGGCGGCAGCACGCCGGCGTCCACGCGCGCGCCGCGGCAGCGCAGGATGAGCCGCTCGGCGATGTTGCGCAGCTCGCGCGCGTTGCCCGGCCAGTCGTAGCCGGTCAGCAGCCGGAGCGCGTCGGGCGTCACTTCCGGCACCGGGAGGCGATGCGTCTCGGAGAACATCGCCAGGAAATGAGTCAGCAGCACGAACACGTCCTCGCGCCGCTCGCGCAGGGGCGGCACCTCGATGTGCACGACGTTCAGCCGGTAATAGAGATCCTCGCGGAACGACTTGTCCGCGATGCGGTCGATCAGGCGGCGATGGGTCGCCGTGATGACGCGCACGTCGAGCGACGGCAGGCGCCGGTCCGAGCCGACGCGCTGGATTTCACCGGTCTCGAGAAAGCGGAGCAGCAGCGCCTGCATGCGCAGGCTCATTTCGCCGATCTCGTCCATGAAGATGGTGCCGCCCTGGGCCGACTCGAGCCAGCCGCGCTTGTCGCGGTGCGCGTCGGTGAAGCTCCCCTTGACGTGGCCGAACAGCTCCGTCTCGAGGAGCGAGTCGGGGAAGCCCGCGCAGTTGATGGGGACGAGCGGCGCCTGGCTCCGCCGGCTGCCGGCATGAATCAGGTGGGCCACGACCTCCTTGCCGACGCCGCTCTCGCCCGTAATCAGCACCTTGGCGTCGGACCCCGAAGCGCGGCGAATCTCTTCTTCGACATTCCGAATGGCGGCGCTGACGCCAACCATCGGCACGGCCTGCTTCATGACGTGCGCCTCACTTCGCGCAGGATCGGTTCGACGGGAGCGACCGATTGTCGGGGCGGACTCGACGAAAGTCAACCTGCGACGCGAGAATAATTCGTCGCGGTGGCGCATATTTGTCGTGCACGCGGCGGCTTCGGCGGGCGGTCCCGGGCGGCGCGAGCCCTCGCCATTTAGGATCCATCCGGCAGACTTTTGTCGTCCACCTCTGGGGCACCTCGGATTCGGCGTCACACGCGTGCTCGCCCCCCGATGATCGGCGCCGCCTGCGAACGCCGTCGCTAACTCGCCTCTCCGCAGCGGCTTGACACCGTCGGGCGACGCTCGCTCGTCCATGGCGGATTCCTTGCACGACGTCGGGATCGCCCGTGTTCGTCCCGTGCTCGTCCCGTGCTCGTCCCGGGCTCGCCCAGGGGCCGCCGTGCCGAACCGCCATCCGCGGGAAGCCCGGATCAGGGTTCCGGCTCCACCCGGGGACCGCCGCTTTGGGGCAGATGGGCGAAGGTAGCCGAACGAAATTCGTGTGCACGTGACGAGCGCAGTTCGTGTGCACGTGACGTCGGAGAGCGCAGTCAGATGCTGAGGGAACAGACGCCGATGAGATCGCATCGAGCCGGCCCGCTCGTCGGGACGAGC
>CAZGVW010000080.1:0-30788 GCA_964529265.1 uncultured Phycisphaeraceae bacterium | reverse complement strand
CCCCCCCCCCCCCCCCCCCCACGGCGCCCCCTTTGTCGAACACGACCTTCGACGGGATGAGGAAACTGGGAGGGCGGCTCGCCGAACCCCCGCCACGAGGAGCCGGCTCTGGAGAGCCGGCCCACCAGGAATCAAAGCGCGCGTCAGAGGGCGCGGATGGTGGTTTCGGCTTCGTTGAGGAGGGCGTGGGCGGTTTCGGGGGTGGGGGCTTCGGCGATGAGGCGGATGATGGGCTCGGTGTTGCTGGCGCGGACGTGGAGCCAGGCGCGGCGGAGGGGATTGGACTCGAAATCGATGCGGACGCCGTCCTGGCGATCGGTGCGCTCGCGCTGCCAGCGCGCGGCGATCGCTTCGACGGCGCGCTGCGCGAGGCCTTCGCGCACGGGGGCCTTGCGCTTGATGATGGAATACCGCGGGAGGCGATCGACGACGGCGCTGATGGGGGCGCTCTCGCGGGCCATGAGCGCGAGGATGAGCGCCATCGCGGAAAGGCTATCGCGGATGAGGACGACATCGGGCAGGATGACGCCGCCGTTGCCTTCACCACCCAAGGCGGAGTGCTCGCGGAGCATGGCGTCCACCACGTTGGCTTCGCCGACGGGCGTGCGCACGATGCGGGCGCCGTGGCGCTGGGCGACGTCATCGATCATGCGGCTGGTGGAGAGATTCGCCGCGAGGCAGACGCCGGCGCCGCCCTGGCGCAGCGTGAAGAACGCCTCCGCGGCGAGGGCGAGCGTGTATTCCTCGCCGATGAAGCGGCCCTGCTCATCGACGATGGCGAGGCGATCGCCATCGGGGTCTTGCGCGAAGCCGATATCCGCGGCGCGGGCGCGGACGGCGTCGCACAGTGAGCCCAGGTGCTCGGCGATGGGTTCGGGCGGGTGCGGGAAGACGCCGGAGCCGTCAGCCGCGACGTTGTGGACGCTGCATCCGAGGCCGGAGAGGAGGGCATCGGCGCCTTCCGCGCCGGAGGAGTTGACGGAATCGACGACGATGTTGAAGCGGCGTGCGCGGAGGACTTCGAGCGAGGCCATCTCGCCGAGGACTTCGATGACGCGGAGCGCATGAGCGCGGCCGGCGCCGGATTCGGTCTCGACGGGGCCGAGACGATTCACTGGGGCGAGGGCGATGGAATCTTCGTAATAGAGGGCGAGGAGTGCGGCGGATTCCGCGGCGGAAGGCGCTTTGCCGCGGGAGGTGATGGGTTTGAGGCCGTTCCACTCGGCGGGGTTGTGGCTTGCGGTGATGACGAGGCCCCCCCCCCCGGAAGCGGAACCCCCGGAACCCCCGCCCCCGGAACCCCCGGAAGAGCGCTCGACGACCATGAGGCCGACGGTGGCGGTCATGGCGACGCCGAGATCGATGACGCGGCATCCCGCGGCGCGGAGCGCGCCGATGGCGATCTGGGCGACGACATCGCCGCCCAGGCGGCCATCGCGCCCGACGACGACGATGGGTTGGGCGGTTGCGGAGGTGATCGCCCCCCCACCCCCGGAAGTTCCCCCGCCCCCGGAACAGATGATCCACTGCGCAAAGGCGCCGGCGAAGCGGGCGACGACTTCGGGCGTGAGGGATTGGCCGACGATCCCGCGGCAACCGCTGACGGAGAGCATGAGGGGTGCTGGGGATTGTGCGTCGTGAGCGCTCATGCGTGCAGCGGAGGGCGTGGCGGCGGGTGTGTGGGGTCTTGCGGGGAGGATAGCGGGCGGGCTTCGGCGGGAGCGGGTGAGTGTAAAGATGCGGTGCGCGGGGCCGGGGGTGAGGCGGGCGGCGCTATACTCCCCCTCGCCATGCACACGCTGACGGTGACTGCAGAGTTCGCGGCGGCGCACGCGATCGTGATGCGCGGGGAGCGTGAGGCGCTGCACGGGCATAACTGGCGGGTGCGGGCGGAGGTGGCCGGTCCGCGGCTGGATGAGGACGGGCTGCTGTGCGATTTTCACATGGTGGAGGAGGCGCTGCGGGGGATTCTGGCGCCGCTGCATAACCACAACCTGAACGAGACCCCTCCTTTTGACCGATTGAATCCGACGGCGGAGCGCGTGTCGGAGCACATCGCGCGGCGGCTGGGCGAGGCGCTTGCGGGGCGCCTGCCGGCGGGCGCGCGGGTGACGCGCGTGAGCGTGACCGAGGCGCCGGGATGCGAAGCGACGCACACGATCGAGGGATGACGGACTCGGGCGCCGCGCTGCGCCGATTGGAAGACACGATGAGCATCGCATCGAGCAGGCCGGAAGTCGTGACGGCGCCGGATTCGGCGGAGCCGCAGCGGTTCCTGAACCGGGAGACATCGTGGCTGGAGTTCAATCGCCGCGTGCTGCGCCTGGCGACCGACAACCGCACGCCGCTGCTGGAGCGGGTGCGGTTCATGGCGATCTTCGGCTCGAATCTCGATGAGTTCATGATGAAGCGCGTGGGCGGGCTGAAGCGGATGATCGCGACGGGGACGGCGCGGCGTTCGCCGGACGGCATGACGCCGGCGGAGCAGCTGGAGGCGATCCGGCGGATGGCGCTGGAGCTGCAGAACGAGCAGGCGAGGTGCTACGAGCAGGAACTCGTGCCGGAACTGGCGAAGACCGGCATCGAACTGGTGAACTACACGGATCTGACGGAGCGGGAGCGGAGGTCGATCGACGAGTGGTTCCGGCGGAACGTGTTCCCGGTGCTGACGCCGCTTGCGGTGGATCCGGGGCACAAGTTCCCGTTCATTTCGAACCTGAGCACGTCGATCGGCGTGCTGCTGACGCATCCGGACCAGTCGGACCACCTGTTTGCGCGGGTGAAGGTGCCGAGTTCGGCGCCGCGGTGGGTTGCGGTGGATCAGGCGGCGTCGCCGTACGGCGTGCGGATGGTGAATCTGCCGGACCTGATCCGCTACAACCTCGATGATCTGTTCCCGGACATGCACATCGTGGACGTGATGCCGTTCCGCGTGACGCGGAACGTGGACCTCGACGTGGACGACGCCGAGGCGGAAGACCTGATGGAGACGATCGAGGCGGAGTTGCGGCAGCGGAAGTTTGCGCGGGCGATCAGGCTCGAGGTGTGGCCGGATCCTTCGCCGCGGATTCTGGATTTCGTGGTGGAGGAACTCGATCTGCGGCCGGAGGACGTGTACATGCGTCCTGGGCCGATGGATTACAGCAAGCTGACGGAAGTGGTGGACCTGAACCGTCCGGAGCTCAAGTACCCGGCGTGGACGCCGGCGACCTTGCCGCGGCTGGCGGATGCGGATGCGGACATTTTCTCCATCATCCGGCAGGGGGACCTGCTGCTGCATCATCCGTACGACTCGTTCGCGACGAGCGTGGAGCGGTTCATTTCAGCCGCGGCGCGGGATCCGAAGGTGCTGGCGATCAAGATGACGCTGTACCGCACGAGCCCGCACTCGCCGTTCGTGCCGGAACTGATCAGGGCGGCGGAGCACGGCAAGCAGGTGGCGTGCCTGGTCGAGTTGCGGGCGCGGTTCGATGAACTGACGAACATCAACATGGCGCAGCGGCTCGAGAAGGCGGGCGTGCACGTGGCGTATGGCGTGGTCGGGCTGAAGACGCACTGCAAGATGGCGCTGGTGGTGCGGCAGGAGGCGGATGGGATCAGGTGCTATGCGCACCTGGGCACGGGGAACTACAACTCGAACACGGCGAAGCAGTACACGGACCTCGGGCTCATGACGTGCGATCCGGCGATCACGGAGGACGTGGTCGATCTGTTCAACTACCTGACGGGGCGCTCGCGGAAGAAGGAATACAACCGCCTGCTCGTGGCGCCGGTGACGATGCGGCGGCGGTTCAACGAACTGATCGACCGCGAGATCGAGGTGGCGAAGGCGGGCGGGCCGGCGCGGATCATGGCGAAGATGAACTCGCTGGAGGATCGGCAGGTCACGGAGCGGCTGTACGAAGCGTCGCAGGCGGGCGTGAAGATCGATCTGATCGTGCGCGGGTTCTGCTGCCTTCGGCCGGGCGTGCCCGGGCTCTCGGAGAACATTCGCGTGGTGTCGGTGGTCGGGCGGTTCCTTGAGCACTCGCGCATTTTCCACTTCAGCGCGGGCTCGCCTGATCCGCTGGAGGGCGACTGGTTCATCAGTTCCGCGGACTGGATGTACCGGAATCTCTCCTATCGCGTGGAGGCGGCGACGCCGGTGCAGAGCCGCGAGATCCGCCGGCGGCTCAGAGCGATCCTCGACACGGCGCTGAACGATCATCGTTGCGGGTGGGACATGCGCGCGGATGGGACATACGCCCAGCGCATGCCGCCGGAAGACGCGGAGCCGGTCAGCCCGCAGGCCATCGGGTCGTTCGACTGGCACATGCGCGAGACGCTGCAGGCGCAGGCCGCGGTGGGCGAACGGCTCGCGTAGTCATCCACCCTGCTACTTCACGCCCAGCATCAGCTGCTCGATCACGTCGCGCACGTGCAGGCCGCTCGAGTCGCGCGCGTGGTTGGGCACGCCGAGGGGCGCGAGGACGCCGTAGCCGAGACCCAGATGCAGCAGCAGCCACGCGGTGATCTCGGGCGAGAAGCGCTTGCTCACCTGCCCGGTCTCCTGGGCATGAACCACTTCCTGGGTGAGGAAGTGGTGGAGGGCGGCGATGTGGCGCTCCAGGGCGGCGAGGATCTGCTCATCATGGATCTCGGTCATCGCCTGGACGATGACGCGGTACACGCCGCGGCCCTTGGTCGTGACCATCGGGTTCGCGCCGATGAGCCGGCGAAGGCGCTCGGCGGGGTCGTCGGCGTCGGCGAGGTGCTTTTCCCAGAGGCGGATGGTCTCCTCGCCGGTGCGGTCGATGAGGGCGATGAAAAGATCCCGCTTGGAGGAAAAATGGCGGTAGATGATGGGCTCGGTGACGCCCGCGGCCCGGGCCAGCTCGGCCGTGGTGGCCCCGGAGTACCCCCGCTCCGCGAAGAGCTTCGCGGCCGTATCGAGCAGCTGGGTCTTACGCTGGGCGGCGGGGAGTCTCTGCATCGTCCGTGAAGCCGGGTCGGCCCCTCCCGTAGGTCAATCCGGAGGTAAGCGTACACTCACTTCGGTCGGATTGCCCTGCGGCTGGACCGGAGGCGGCAGAGGGACTGGGTCGTAGCCGGAACCCCCCAACGGATGGCAGCGGGCGAGGCGCCTTGCGGCCAGCCAAGCGGCTTTCCAAGGCGGATGGGTTTGGAACGCCTCCAGCGCGTACACGCTGCACGAGGGGTGGAACCGGCACCGGCCGCCCATGAGGGGCGAGAGCGCGACCTGATAGAGGCGGATCGCGGCGATGAAGGGGGCCGAGGCAAGGCGGGCAGGCCACGGGCGGGTGGTCACGGCGGGGCCTCAGGGGTCTGCGAGTGCTTCGCGAGGGAGCGGGCGGCTGAAACGAGGAGGCGCTGGTATTCGATGGGCGGCATCAGCGTGTGCGGGCGGACGGTGATGACGAAGTCCATGCCTTGGGGGAGATCGTGCTGGGAGAGGCGGAAGGCCTCGCGGAGGCGGCGTTTGATGGCGTTGCGCGTGACAGCGCCGCCCGCGCGGCGGGAGATGGAGAGGCCGAGACGCGGGCGGCCGAGGTCGTTCGGCCGGCCGAAGACGACGATGGGCCCGCGGGCGCGGCGGGTCTGCGTGGCGAAGACGGCCTCGAACTCGCGCTTGTGGCGGAGCCGGCTGGCGGGGCGGAATGTGGCGCGCAGGGCGGGCACGGAGGGATCGTAGTCGTCAGGCCTCGGCGAGCGCCCGGAGGTGTCGGCGCATCACGTTGCCGCGGGTGATGAGGCCGAGGCATCGGCCGGGGGGCTCGTCAGGTGGAGTCTTTCCTCGGCCATCTGCGCTCGCTTTCGCGGTGGCGACGACGGGCAGGACCATGACATCGAAGCGGTTGAACTTATCGAGGACGGCGTCGAGGGCTTCATCGGGATCGACGGAGGGGAGATCGGTGCGAAGAAGATCCGAGACGAGCAGGAGTGGCATGGCCTCGCGATCGATGAGCGCGGAGCGCAGGTCGTAGCCGGTGACCATGCCGAGGTAGCGGCGCTCCGGATCGACGACGACGAAATCGAACGCGCGGCGCGTGCGGTGGAGGTCGATGAGGTGGGGGACGGTGTCGTTCGGCGTGACTTCGACGTGGGGGACGAGAGAAGCGTCGCGCGCGGTGAGGCGGCGGAGGACGCTGAGATCCGCGGCGGTGCCGGTGAGCACGCCGCGGCGGCGGAGGCGGTGGGAGTAGATGGAATCGCGGAAGACGATCTGCGCGATGACGGTGGAGATCACCGAAGCGAGCATGAGGGGGAGCATGACGAAGACATCGCGCGTGACTTCGAAGACGATGAGGATGGCGGTGAGGGGCGCGTGTGTGGTCCCGGCGACGACGGCGGCCATGCCGACGAGGGCGTATTCCGCGGGCGTGGCGCCGGGCGGGAGGAGGCCGAGGCGCTGAAGCGCGACGCCGAACGCGCCGCCGGTCGCCGCGCCGAGAAAGAGCGACGGGGCGAAGACGCCGCCGGAGCCGCCGAAGCCGAGCGTGAAGCACGTGGCCACGGCCTTGCACCCGACGAGGAACGCGAGCATCCAGAGGCCGGTCGGGATGGCGCCGTGCGCGGGTGTGGTCGCGGCGTCCGCGCCGTTGCCGTACGCGGCGGGATCGAGCAGCCAGGTGATGACGGGGTATCCGTTGCCGAAGAAGGGCGGCAGCGCGGGGCCCGCGCCCTGGAGCGCGAGGACGCCGATGAAGACGTAACCGAGCAGGCCGAGCAGCGCAGCGCCGAGAACTGGCTTGATCACCGGGTGCATCGGCGTGCGCTCGGCGACTTCCTCGGTGCGGTAGAGCAGGCGGATGAAGCCGACGGCGACGAGGCCGCACACGAGGCCGAGCACGATGTAGCCGGGCATCTCGCCGAAGGTGAACTGGTAGTCCTGCGCCTCGGGGGAGACGGGGAAGATGGCGTCGGTGCGGCCGAGGATCGACTGGGTGACGACGACGGAGAAGACGCTGGCGACGACAATTGGCGTGAAGGTGCGGAGCGAGAAATCGCGCAGGAGGATCTCGAGCACGAAGAAGACGCCGGCGATGGGCGCGTTGAATACGGATGAGATGCCGGCGGCGGCGCCGCAGCCCAGGAGCGTGCCGGTCTGATCGCGCGAGATGCGGAGGAGTTGCGCGATGCCGGAGCCGATGGCGGAGCCGATCTGGACGATGGGGCCTTCCGCGCCGGCCGAGCCGCCGGAGCCGATGGTGCAGGCGGAGGAAAGGGCTTTCACGAGCGCCACGCGCGGGCGGATGCGGGCGCCGCGGGTGTAGATGGCGTCCATGACTTCGGGCACGCCGTGGCCGCGGGCCTCGCGCGCGAAGCGGTGGACGAGGAGGCCGGTGGCGAGCGCGCCCATCATGGGGAGGATGGGAAGTGTCCACCATGGCCAGATTTCGAGGAGCCGCGCGGCGCCGACCTCCGCGAAGTGCACGAGTTTGAGGAACCCGATGGCGCCGAGGGCCGTGACGGCGCCGACGCCCGCGCCGAGGGCGATGAGCCACCAGTCTCCGCGCAAGCCCAGCCTCACGGCGATGCGGCGGAGCGGCGAAGAGGGTGCGTCGGCCATGTTCAGCGGGCTCGTGGAGCAGAAGATGCGCAGGCGGCGGCGTGTCGCGAGAGTATTTCGATCTGTTGCGGCCACTCGCCGTCCAGGAGGATGTGGGGCGTATCGCCGGGAGTGAAGCGGCGCGCGAGATCGGCGATGACGTCGGCGTTGAGGTCGCCTTCGTGCAGGGGCGAGGGTTCGAGGCGCTGGTCTTCGGCGCCGGAAGTGAGGCGCGCGTTGGTGATGATCACGGCGTCGCTGCGCGGCGCGAGCGCGGCGAAGGCGCGCTCAAGGTGAATCTCCGCGTGAGGGAGCATGTCCACTTCGAGCATGGCGACAGGATCGAGCGCGAGGCCGAAGGGCTGGCCCTCGCGGCGGAGCAGGAACTCGAGGCAGCGCTGCGGGTCGCAGAGCGCGTGGCGGCAGTGCGGGCGGAAGAGCACGCGCGCTTCACGCTCTTCAAGAAGCGTCCGCGCGGCGTCGCACCATGATTCGAAGCGGGCGCGGGCGGCGGGCATCCAGGCGCGCATGTCGCGATCGAAGAGACCCGCGGCGGGCGTGCCGGACCACATGACGAGGCGAGATGAATGCGCGAGCGGCGGCAGCCAGGAGAGTGGATCGCGCTGCTGGACGTCAGAGAGCAGATTGGCTTCCGAAAACGCGGCCCACACGGGCCCCTGGGGATCCGGGGCGCCTTCGCGGATGAACCGGAGCGGCGACTCGGCGCCGGTGCGCAAGTCTTGCTCGTGTCCGCGTCCCGGTGGGTTCGACCCGGGGGGCGATTCGAGCGAGAGGAGGCGCATGGCGTGAGCCTACGGTGCGATCGGGGGCATCGCCACGTCCGGCGGTCTTACACGTTCACGGCCAGCCGCGGAGGGGGCCGATCAACCTTCCCGCGCGCGAGCCGGCGCCCGGTGGGCGCGCCGGCTCGCGTGTGTTCGAGAAGTTCCCTCCCAGGAGTCCGCCGCATGGTCGCCGTCTCCCTCGGCCTCAAGCGCCGACCCGTGATCACGATTGCCGATTCCGAGTCGCTGGCGCCGGTGCGGGAGGAGTTGTTCAGGCGGATTCAGAGCCAGAACCCGAGCGCGACGAGGCGGCACGTGGAGGGCTTCACGGTGGCGGCGCTGCGGCTGTATCTGGAGCACCTGGCTGTCGCGGCGGGCCCGAGGGGCGGCGCGGACCGCGGATGGATTCGCCCGGCGGACACGCCTGGAATCATCGGAAGGCAGCGGCGCGACTGATCGCAGGCCGCCGGACGCTCACGCATCGCGGAGGCGCTTCATCTCCTTCAGCGTCTCCTCCAGCTGCTTCTTGAGGAGCCGAACGCGCAGGAGCGAGCGGACGCGGGTCACGAGTTCGAGCCGGTGGACGGGCTTGGTGAGGAAATCGTCTGCGCCGGACTCGACGGCCCGCTCGACGTCCCCCACTTCGTTGAGGGCGGTGACCATGATCACCGGGATATCGCGCGTGGCGGGATCGGACTTGATCTTGGAGCAGACCTGAAAGCCGCTCATCCGCGGCATCATGACGTCGAGCAGAATGATGTCCGGCGGAGTTTGCTCGACATCGGCGATGGCCGCGACGCCATCGGTGGCGCTGCGGAGGGTGCAGCCCAGATCCTCGAGATAGGCCTGGAGGAGTTCGAGATTCTGCTCGTTGTCGTCCACGAGCAGGATGGTGGCCGAGGCGAGATCGATCTCGGGCAGGGCGGGCTCCTCCCCCACTGCCTGCGGCGGCGCGCCGCTTCCCGTTCCACTCATGCCCATCTCCTAGGTGACCTCCTGAGCCGGTCTGGATAGTACCCGGCAGGGAGGGAATTGTTTGCCTGGGGTGAACGCCGGGTGGAGGCACCGGGGAATCGCCCGGGGAGGCTCGAAATTGGGCTGGATGGGGTCCTATACTCTATGTGTTGCGGTTTTCGGGTTTCGTGCGGGAGTGTGTCCGCGAGCGATGGTCTACTCGAACGTCAAGACGCGATTGCCTTGGGAGAATCGGTTCCGGAAGCCCACGGTGGCTGACCTGCGCGATTCGTGCAACAAGCAAGTCGCGCGGCTGATTGAGTTTGCGCGCGAACGGCTGCTCGCGATCCCCGATGCGCAGGAAACGGTTGAGTGGCAGGGCGTTTCCTGGCGGTGGTCGCTCGTCTACCGCACGCCGGGGGATGCCGAGCGGCCGTGGGCGTATCTCGTGCCGGATCCGACGATGCCGCGGATCGCGGCGCCGATCACGAGCGAGATGATCGGCTCGCTGCCGATCAACCGGCTGAAGAAGCACGTCACCGAGGGCCTCGTGGCCGCCCGGCGCGTCGGCCAGACGCACTGGGCCGTGTGGGACGTGAACAGCAAGCAGGCCGTGGAAGACGTGCTTGACCTGCTTGAGCGAAAGCGGCGGTTCGTTGAGCGCCCGGCTGAGGCGCTTAGCCGGGCGACACCCACTCGCCGTTGAGCCAGATGGATTTGCGGGGATCGATATTGAACCAGGGCGCGAGTTCGCCGGGGTCGGCGTCGCGCAGGGGCTCGCCGCGGTCCACGACGAGTTGAGCGGCCCAGGAGCGCTGGGCGCCGCTGAGGAGCATCGACTCCAGGCGAAGGTGCTCGACCAGGATCTGATCGGTGAGTCTGGGGCCCGGATTGCCGCCGCAGGTGTAGCAGAGGCGCATCGGGTGTGCCGGATCGTGATCGGAGCGCACGATTCGCTGGTTTCTGCACTCGCGGCAGGCGAGCGTGGGGCGGAACTCGTTCATGATGCCCGGCGCCCCGCCTGTGAGCACGGAGCCGTGCTGGTTGAGCAGGTCCGCGACGTCGGGGCGTTCAAGGAGGCCTTGAGCGCGGCGGTGGTCGCCGGCGCGCCAGCGATCGAGGGCTTCGGCGAGCGCCGCGGCGGGCGAGGCGACGTCGAGGGCGGGCGGCTCGGGGCCTGCCGCGGACGAGGCGGGATCGGAGCGCTCACGGAGCGAGCGGGCGATCGCGAGGAGCCAGCGGCGCTCATCCGCGGACGTTGAGAGTTCGGCCAGGGCGAGGCAGGCGCTGGCGGCGAGTGGCGCCTGGGGGTTGCGGGCGCGATCGAGTTCGCTGGCAAGGACAAAGAGGCGGCGGGCGAGATCGAGGCCCTGCGGATCCGGCGACTCGTAGGCGATCTCCTCGGCGAGTTCGAAGTAGGCCATCGGGTCATCAGGATTCAAGCGGCTGAGTCGCTCTTCAATGGCCTGCTTCGTATCAGCGATGGGTGGGGGTGCGGAGGCGGCGACGATGCATGAAGCGAGCGCGCCGAGCGCCGCAGCGAAGAATCCGGCGGTTCGCGCGGTCATGATCGGTCTCCTTCGGAAAGCCCCAGGCGGATCATCCACAGGCGGAGGATTGCGGCCTCGACGGATTCGATCTGAGCGCCGATGGTGAGGGATCGGCGTCGCGCGGCGGCCATTTCGGTGAGGACGGTGGTCACAGCGTCTTCGCGGCTGGGGCGCTCGGCAGCGATGACGGCGGCCATGTGCTCCGCCATGGAGACCTGGAATGCGGCGAAGCGCTGGGGCGGGCCCGCGGCGAGGCGGAGGCGGCCGGAGAGGCGCTGATCGAGTTCGTGGCGCGAGACGCCCGCGGCTTTCGATGCGGGGTAACGCTCGGCCTCGGCGCGCCATTGTGTGAGCAGAGCGGATGCGCTTGCGGCTGGATCGGGGGCGCCTGCAACGGAAGACGCCGATGCCCGCATGCCGTCGTAGGCGGCGGCGATGACCGAGGCGAGGCGATCGACTTCGCCCAGCGCATCGCCCGCGGAGATGCGGTCGAGCAGACGCTCGACGAGCGCGCGACGGGCGGCGCTGGGCCAGGACGCATCCTTGACGGGCGGGAGGTCGCTCGCTGTGATGAACTCAACGAGGTCGGAGAGTGCAGCGCGGCGCGGAGCGCGAGCGAGAGCCTCGAGCATCGCGTTGAGCACGGTCGCTTCCTGGGCGCGGCGGCGGACGATGCGCTCGGCGCGGTCGCGGATTTCCGATTGGCCGCTGATGATCGCCGCCTCGACAAGCACATCCGCATCGATGGGTCCGAGCGGATCGGTTCGTCGCTCGAGCGCGGCGAGGGCTTCGAGTCGCGCCGTGAGGCCGGTGGCGGACAGGAATATGACGGTCCATTGGCCGTCATCGGGGCGCGGCGGAGCAAAAACGCTGGCGACCGGGGGCGCCGCCTGAGGTTGACCCGCGATTTCGATCGGCCCGCGGAGATCTGCCAGGATGGCGGACGCGCCCGCGGGATCCTGGCGCCAGCGGCGGGCGGCGGCTTCGTTCAGGCGGGCGAGCATCGCGGCGCGGCGCAGTGCGGCCACCGTTCCACCCTCTGCGGACCCCTCGGCGAGCACTTCCGTGGCCGCACGAGCCCACGCGGACTCGACGCTGTCCGAGGGAGACGCCTCCGACATTCCCCAGAGCGCGGCGTACTGGTCGCGCTTGCGGGCGCGCTCGGATGAATCGGCGCTCTCGCGAAGGATCAGGCCGATGCCGACGCCGGGGGCGCGCGATTCGCGGGCGAGCCACTCGGTGACGACGGCGAGGTCGCGCGTCGCGATTCGGGCGTCGTCGAACCAATGGAGGATTCGCGCCTGACCCAGGCTGGTTGGCGCGCCATTCACGTCGATGTCAGAGGCATCGGCCGCCCACTCGATCGAGGCGAGGAGGACGGCGAGAATCTGGTGCGTGGTCTGATCGACGCGAGGGGATGGGCCTTCGATGAGGATGTGCTCAGCCGCGAGCAGTGCGAGCGACTGCGCCGTCCCCGCGGCGGCGGGGCCGAGCGAAGGCGCCTCGGCGACGCGAAGCCATTCGCGCCACGCAAGCACCACGGGTTCACGTTCGCGAAGCGAGGGCGCGGTTCTGGGGAGCAGATCGATCATGGCGCGAAGCCCGGCGTCCACGCCTGCTTCGAATGAATGCTCGCGCGGCGACTCGACTTCACCGAGCGCGTCCGCGAGGAGCGAACCCGCGGCAACGCGGATCGGTGGCGCAAGATCGCGCTCGCGGAGGAGTCGGTTGAGGACGCCATAAGACCACGCCGCGGGCGCAACGTCCTGCGCGGCGCCCCCGGAACCGCCCCCGGAATCGGCCCAGGAAGACATGCGCTCAACCGGCGCGCCCACAGCCGCGAGTGCGCGATCGGCCGATTCGGCGCCGGGCGCAGCGCGGTACAGAAACTCCACCACGGCCTCGTTCGCCGCCTTCATCGCCGCGGGATCGAGCGAAGTCCACGAGCGGGCGAGTTCGCCGACCGCCTCATCAAAGCGCCACGCCGCTTCGCCGGGCTCACGGACGATGCGCGCCGGCAGGGCGCGCAGCTCCGCGAGCAGATCGCCCCCGGAGCCGAAGCGCGGTGGAGCCGCGGCAGAGTCGGATGCAGCAGCCACGTCACCATCGCGCGATGCCGGAGGAGGCTGCGCCTCGCCGCCCGCGGCGTCCGCCTCAGGACGCGCCCGCGCATCGGCGGCGGCGGCCCGCTCGCGCGATCGCGCATCGCCGCCGGAGAGCGTCAGGGCGATCGCCACCACGAGAAACAGCACCAGCGCAAGCACGGCCACAAGACCGATGATCGCGCTGCGGATCTGCCGCGTAATCGCCGCGCCCTCGCGGTTCATCTCGTCCTGAAAATCCTGATACACCGTCTTCGGCGCCGGCGGCGCTGCGGGCGGCGGAGCCGGGCGCGCTGCGTCCTGTCCACCCACGCTCAGCGCCCGCCGCACCTCCGGAAGCGACAAGCCGTGCGCATGCGCCAGAGCCACCAGACGGCGCCGCCCCGCGGGAGTGAGCCTTCGCCCGCCCATGAAGAGCGGCAGCGCCGATTCTCGGAACGCCCGCATCGCCGACGATGGCGCGCCCGCGCCAGGCGGGCGCGGGCCGCCGGGCGTTTGCGCGCCGACAGCCTCTCGACCATGCGCCTGCGGGCGCACGGCCGATGGCGCGAGCCGAAGCATCAGTTGCGCACGCACGAATGGATCCGCCAGTTGAGCCGCGGCGGAGTGCAGCGCCAGCCGCACTTCATCCGCCTCCGGCCCGCCCCCGTGCGGATGCCGCGAGAGCCGCTGCAACTGCCGCGAGAGCGCCTGCTGCACGCGCTCCGGATCGCACTCCTCCGGCGCCACGCCCAGCAGGTCGAACGGGGTATCCGCGCCAACGGGCAGGCCGAGCAATCGCTGAATCGGCGTGGCCTGCTTCATGGCGCGCCGGCCCCCTTGGCGCGCGGAAGCGATGCATCGAGTTCACGAAGGCGCTCGCCCCACGGCGCAGGCCCCAAGTCGGGGTGAAGCGTCTTGTGCTGATTCAGCACTTCGCGAGCCCGCGCAGGATCGATCCGCGCCAGGCCCGCAATCAGTTCGCACCGCGCCTCGAACCACTCCGGCGAACCGGATGGCAGACCCGCCCCGAGCCGCCGCCAGCACTCAACGGCCTTCTCGGCGTCGCCCGCCTCCGCGGCGAGCCCGGCCAGCAGCCGCAGATGGGCGGCGCTCCCCGGCTCCGCCGCGAGCACGCGCTCGAGCATCCTGATCGCCAGATCGCGCGCCGCCTCGTCGCCCTGTGCATGCCACAGGTCCGCCGCGGCTTCGCCCATCGCCGCATAGAGCGAGAGCGTGGCGGGATCGACCAGCCCGCCCGGCGCCGACTCGATGTCCCGCAACACCTGCGCGCCCGCCCGCACCACGGCCTGCGCCCGCTCGGCCAGTTCCTCCGCGGGCGCGCCCCGTTTCCTCGCATCCCGCCAATGCACCGCGGCATGACGGAAATAGAGCCGGTTCGCCGCACGCGACGCCTCGCTCGATTCGCCCTCGGCGCCCCCGCCCGATCCGAGCGCACGCATCCGTTCGAGCGCCCGATCCGCCGCGGCTAAGTCCCCGCGCGCCAGCGCAATCTGCGCGCGGCGAAAAGCGACCTCCTCGCCGAACTTTGCCGAATCGAGGTCGCAGGACGCCATCACGGCCTCGATCGCGTCGAGCACGCGCTCCCCGCGGGCGGCGTCCGGCGCCGCGACGCTCAGCAGCGCCTCCGCCAGACGCCTCCCGAGCGCCACGCCGCGCTCCGCCGCGGCGCAATCGCCGGCCGAGGCGCGGCGGACATCGAGCGACAGCAAGGGCTCCGCCACGTCCGCGAAGCGCAGCGCCGCCCAGTCGCGCTGCTCGGCCGAGGCGCGCCCGCGCAGGTCGTAGAGCAGGTTCGCGGCCTGACGCCGCGCGGGCTCGTGCGCGGGCGACCCCTGGGAAACCCGCAGCAGCAGCGCCACCGCCTCATCCGGCGGAAGGTCGCCCGCCGTCGCCTGCTTGAACAGCATGAGGCCGGCGCGCTCGTGATCCGGATGCTCCTCGAGGAATCTCGCGATAAGCGCCTGGCGGCGCTCCGTTCGCGCCGTTGCGCCCGCGCCGGTCCGATCAATCGCGAGGTCGAGGGCGCGCACCGCCAGCGCGAGCGCCTCCGCCGCCCGATCGGCATCGGCGATCGCTCCGGCCGCGCCGGCCAGCAGTTCCGCCGCCTCGTCCAGCCTCGCGGCAGCCTCGCCGCCGCTGCCGGCGCCGTAGAAGATCGCCAGCGCGCGAAGCAGCGACGTCGTCGCGACCGCCTCCGGAAACTCCGCGGCGTCGTCGGCGCGGAGCGCCGCGTCCAGCAGCGCCGCGGCCGCGCGATATCCCTCCGCCAGGTCGCCATCGGGCGCGGGCGCATCGGCGTCGAGCCGGGAGGCCCGGTGCGCCTCGCGCGATTCCTCATAGGCGCGCAGCCCGCGAACATGCCGCCCGATGAACCCATCCGCCCCCAGCGGCGCCGTGCCATACCTGCGCGAGAGATCAAGCACCTGCCCCAGTTCCCCCCTTGCGACCAGATCGGAAAGCGCCGTCTGCGTCAGCATCCGGGCCGCGGTGGCGGTTTCCTGCGGCGCAGGAGGCGATGCCGGCGCCTCGAGCGCCAGGGCCGCGAGCAGGCGGGCCTCGCCCGGATTGAGCGTGCCGCCCGATTCACTCCGGCGGGATTCGACAACGCGCGTGAGGTCGTACCAGCGGCCGGCGCGCGCCAATATGGTCATGCGTCGCGCCGGAGTCTCTGACAGCACCGCCTCCGGCACGTTCTCTGCGTCCTCGACGAGATCAAGCCATTGCACGGAGACATCGAAGTTCGATCGCACGGCCTCGCACACCGCGGCGCCGACCGCGGCCCGCGCCACGTGCTCGAAGTTGAAGAGTTGCGCCGGCGCCCGCTCAATCTCGGCGTGCTTGCCCGGCGGCGCATTGAGCAGCCACCCGAAGGATTTGAGCGCCTCCGACGCGAGCGCGCCGTTGTTCGTCGCCTCGGCCACGATCGCGTCCGCCCAGCCCGCGAGGTACATGGCGAGTGATCGATGCCGCCGCGCATCGGCGAGGTGCCGCGCGATCAGATCCATGTCCAGGTCGCGGCCGGATTCCTCCTGCCGTTCGAACTCCTGCACGCGGCGGTGCGCCTGCGCGCCGATCGCGGCGAGATCCACTGAGAGATCCCGGAGCGAGCGGAGCGCATCCTCGCGCTGCTCGGCCTCGACGAGCCGCAGCCGCCACTGCTCCATGAGTCGCTCGGCGCGGTTGAACGCGGCGCGGTGGAGCGTCAGCCGGAGGTCGTAGGACTCCGCGTCCGGCGCGGCTGCAAGCAGCTCGCGGCATTTCTGCTCGATGGCGCGGGCCTCGGCGGCGTCGCGCACGGTTTCGAGCCGCTCCGAATACAAGGCGCCGAGCCGCTCGGCGATCTCCAGTTTCTCGCCCGCCGCGGCGGTGGGCAGGCGCGACCACAGGTGCTCGATCAGCAGCGCGGAGAGCCCGCGGCTTTCGAGGTACGACTCGACGGCGAGCGCCGCATCGAGGGCTCGGTCGTGCGATTCGGAGCGTTGAGCCCACACCGGGGCCCACGGCGCCATGACTGCAGGCAGCGCGGCGGCCAGGCAACGAACAACAAAAACAGTGTGGCGCCTATTCCTGCGGCACATAGCTCACTCTGGAAAACCCGGCGTCGCGGCAGGCCTGGATGGCCGCCGCGGCAAAGCCCACGCTCACATCGCCGCTCACGCGGACGAAGACGCCCGTCTCCTTTGGCAACTGACGAAGGATCGCCGTGAGGCTCTGCTTGTCGCGCGCTGTGCGATCGCCAAGAAGATAGGTGGGGACGCCGCCGATGAGCGTCGCCTCGATGATCTGCGGCTGAAGATCCGCGGCGCGTCCGCCGCCGCGCTCGGTCTGGAGCGCCGAGGAGAGTTCCGACTCAGGGCGCGCGAACGAGATCGTGGAGAGAAAGAAGATGAGCAGCAGGAAGACGACGTCGATCATCGTCGTGAGTTGCAGGCGCGGCACGGCGCGGCCGGCGGCCGCGCCACGGGGCGTGAACCTCATGACGTGCTCCCCCCATTCCGCGCCGGAACCTCTGTGGCCAGCCGCCAGTCGCGGACGCCGATGCGGGCGAGGTCGGCGGCGATGCGGTTCACGATCGACGCGGGGGCGCCGCGATGGGCTCGAATCGTGAGCCGGATCGAAGCGGCGTCCCCGCCGATCGACTTCATATCGGCCGCGACCATGCGAAGCAGCTGGTCATGCGTGAGGGAGCGCTCGTCCACGATGATCTCGCCGCTGCGCGTGACGTTGATCACGACTTCGCCCGGCTCGGCGAGCGATTGCTCGCGCTCCCCGGGCTCCTGCGGGAGGTCGATCTCCGCGCGGCTCATGCGCGCGAACTGCGTGGTGGTCATGAAGAAGATCAGGAGCAGAAAGACCACGTCGATCATCGGTGTGAGGTCGAGATCGAGCACACGGCCTTCGCGTCCTGTGCGGGAGAAGGTCACGAGGGCGATGCCCCCGGGGTCGGACGCGCCGTCGCCGGCGGGGCGCTGCGCGACGCAGCGGGCGGCTCGGCGGTCTCTTCCAGATGCGCCGCCAGTTCCTCGACGACGCCGGCGATGTCGCCGCTCACCGCGTCGATGCGGTTGCGGAAGTAGGTGTAGGCCGCCATGCAGGGAATGGCCACCACGAGGCCCAGCACCGTCGTGATGAGCGCCACGCTGATATCGCCCGCCAGTTGATCGGCGCGCGGGAAGCCCTCCGTCGTCGCGATGACATCGAACGCGCCGACCATGCCGACCACCGTGCCGAGCAGCCCCAGCATCGGCGCCACGGCGATGATCAGGCCCAGCAGGTCGGTGGAGCGGTACAGCCGCGCGACCTGCTCCTGGCCCGCCTCTTCGAGCGCGCCCTTGAGTTCGAGCCAGCCGAATGGCGATCGCCGGCAGCGCTCGAGCCCCGCGCCGACGATGCGCGTGAGGAACGACTGATTCTCCTCCTGCGCACAGAACGCGATGGCGCCCTCGACGTCGCCGCGGGAGAGCAGTTCATCCAGCGCCTCGACCGTGTCCGCCGGCGCCAGACTCGCCTCGCGGATCTGGATCAGGTGCTTGATGATCAGCGCCACCGCGAGGATGGAGAGCGCGATGATGAGGTAGCCGATGGGCCCGCCGCCCTGGATGAAATCGAGGATGGAGGGCCCGGGGCCCTCGGCGGCCTGCTGCGCCAGCGTCGCAGCGGGGAAGGACAGTGCAGTCATCGATCGCTCCCAGGAGTGAGGTCAGGCGCGCTCCGGCCGTTCGCAGAAACGTGGCGCTCCAGATCGCGGCGCTCCAGCCAGCGGGCGCCGGGGTGGTCTGTTCCGAGTCGAGACAGGTCGCGGCGGAGGCGCGCTGCGCCGTCGGCGTCGCCCCGTCGCTCCAGTTCGTCGATGGAGAGCGCGAGCGCGACGCCAGTGAGATACGGGTGCGCCTCGAAGAAGCGCGCGGGAAGGTGGGCCAGGTGAACCATTCCGCGCAGCCGCGCGGATTCATCCTGCTCCATGAGGAGTGAGCGGCCGATCGCGGTCCGCCGCCACGCCTCGCGCCACAGGCCGATATCGCGCTGAAGGCCCTCTTCCAGCCACTCGCGGGCTCGACGTCGCGCTGCGCCATCCGGAGATTGCGCGAGCGTCATGTTCATGAGGAGCGCGACGCCGGGGTGCTGCGCCGTCTCCGTCGATGTTTCGGGAGCATCGAACGAGCCGCTGGAAAGAGAGGCGGCGGCGCGCATCCACGCCCCGAGGGCGATCACAATCGGGTCCTCCGTCGGCGCCGGCGCGGCCTGCAGCGCGCCCAGCGAAGAGGGCACATCAAGCCAGACGGGAGGCAGCCCCGGCGCCACGAGCAGCCCGTCATCAATCGCGCCGCCGGTTGCCGCGGCGACGTGGCCGCCCTCGCGCCGAAGACGCACAACCTCCAGCCACGGATCGACCGCCGCGCCGACGGCGCCCTGCCGCAGCCGGCATTGAAGGAGCCCGTCCGCCGCCATGACCGCCGTCGGACCGCCGCCACCCTTCAGTTGCGCGAAGAGTCCCTCGAAGAGCGGGGTCGCGAGCGCGATGTCGCCGCGGGAGAGCCTGATGCGGGCCCGCCAGGCATCGTCGGAGAGGTCCGCGAACGGCGCCGCGGCTTCGGCCATGGGGCCGGTGATGCGCTTCACACGGTCCCAGCCGATGGCGCGGTGCGCGCCGTCTTCATCAATCGTCACGCCGCCCGCTGTGACCGCGATGACCGACGCCTCGATCACATCCGCGCCGGCGCCGCGCAGCTCCACGGCGGCGCCTGCGCCCGGCGTCAGCATCGCGGCCGCGACAAGAACAATCACGGAGCGCCGCCCCCCGGACCACCCCCCGGAACCCCCGGAACCCCCGGAACCCCCGGAGTCAGGTTCGGATCCGAGACGTGGGTGTACGTGCCGTCCGAATCCCGCGCCATCTTGCGCAGCATCGACTCCGCCTCGCGGCTGACGAAGGAAATGCAGTGAATCGGCGTCACGCCGCCGCCGCGGCTGTTGAGTTCCGCGATGATCCCCGCCGCGGCGGGGTCGAAGATCCCGTCCGTCATGAAGTAGATCGCGTCCGGCCGAGGCTTCATGGCCAGCGCCATCTCGAACGCGGGCAGCGGGTTCGTGCCGCCGAAGGCGCTCACGGCGCGGATCTCGCGCCCCGCCCATTGCCGGTTCTTGTCGTTCGTATCGAGCCATCGCGCCTTCCCGCCCAGCACCGCCAGCCGGTCGGAGTAGAAGAACACGATGAATGACGTGCGTTCGTATAGATTGTTCACGGAATCGATCAGTTCCATGCGCATCGCCTCGATCTTGGCGCCGCTCATGGAGGCGGAGACGTCCACGATGTAGGCGAAGCGCGAACCCTGCGCCTCGACGCCGAAGAACGATGCCCCCCCGCCACCGCCCCCCGTGATCACCATGTCCGGGGCCACGCCCTCGCCGCCCGCTCCGCCGATCGGCCCCGGGCCGCCCAGGTCCACCTCGGTCAGCGAAGCGTCGTCGATGGACGCCGGCTCGAAGAGGGAGAGATCGATCGGCGTATCGACCGTAAGGTCCGCCAGTTCGATCGCATCAGCGTTGAGCGCCTGCTCCTGGAGTTCGCGAAGTTCGGAATCGGTGACGACCGCGAGGTCGACTTCGAGCGCCGAGGCGCCCGCAGAGCCGTGCGGCCGATCGACGATGATCAGCGCCGCGACGATCGCCAGGACGATGTGCACAAGGATCGAAAGCCCCAGACCAGCGACGGAAGCGCGAAAAACCCACTTCAGGACGCTGTGGAGTGTCCCGGAGTCCTCTTCATGCGCGGATTCAGGCGCGGGGCCACTCATGGAGGCGCCACCCGCCGCCGCGGCGCTCGGCGCAGCGATTTCGGCGCAGTGATCACTCGATTTCGGCGATTGGTCGCCCATAAGCGGCAAACGAGTCTATCCCGGAACAGGGGAGGCGCCCGCGGCGTCCGCCCCGCGTCGATACGCACGCTCCACGCCGGGGTTGCGTTGCGACGGGGGCGGCATCCCGCTTCTTGACCCTGCCGAGGCCGCCCGGTCCAATGCTCCGGAAGCCGCGAACGTCGCCCGTGTGGGCCGACCGAGCCGCCGGAGTCCTATGGATGTCGGGAAAGCGGTTCGGCCGCGTGCTGGTGAAACTGAGCGGCGAGGCATTCTGTGCGCCGGGTGGCTTCGGGATCGAGCCGCAGGAACTCGCCCTCATCACACGCGAACTGGTCGAGGCGTGCCAATCCGGCGCCCAGGTGGCCGTTGTGGTGGGCGGCGGGAACATCATCCGGGGCGCCGCGCTGGCCCAGGCCGGCCAGGTTCACCAGGCCACCGCCGACTACATGGGCATGCTGGGGACGGTGATCAACGGGCTGGCCCTCCGGGAGTCGCTGGAGCACGCCGGTCAGCCGGCGCGGTGCATGACCGCCATCGATATCCCGGCGGTGGCGGAGCCCTTTATCCGCGGCCGCGCACTGCGGCACATGGAAAAGGGGCGGGTGGTGATCCTGGCCGCGGGAACCGGCAACCCGTTCTTCACCACCGATACCTGCGCCGCGCTTCGGGCCACCGAACTGGAGTGCGAAGCGGTCCTCAAGGCCACAAAAGTGGATGGCGTCTACTCCGCCGACCCGAAACGCGATCCAAACGCCACGAAATTCGATGAAATCACGTTCGCGGAGGCGCTGGAGAAGAGATTGGCGGTGATGGACCTCACAGCACTCACGATGTGCCAGCAACGGCAGATTCCCGTGGTCGTGTTCAACTTCCGCCAGTCCGGGAACATCCGACGCGTGATTCAGGGCGAGCGGATCGGCACGCTCATTCTGCCCTCCGCCGAGGAAGCCGCGCCGATCTGAAGAATCCGCGGGCGCGTGCCGGCAGAACCCGGACCGGCCGATTCCGTATGAGCCTCTGAAAGCCGCGGCATGACGCGCCGGGGCTACGATGAGCCCCCATGCCGCAGACGGCGCCCGACATCCCGGCGACGATTGTGCCCGACGCCGCAACCCTCGTCGAGCGGATGCGCCGCGTCAATCCGGAGGCGGATCCGCTCGCGGTGATGCCGGATGTGCATCCGTCGCTCATTCCGCGGCATATCGCGATCATCATGGATGGAAACGGGCGATGGGCGCGACAGCGCGGGGCGCCGCGGGCCATCGGCCACCACGCGGGCGCCAAGGCGGTCCGCCGGACCATGGCGGCCTGCTCCCGGCTGGGCGTTGAAGCGCTCACGCTCTATTCCTTTTCAAGCGAAAACTGGAAGCGCCCCCCGGAAGAGGTGCATGCGCTCATGTCGCTCTACGCGGAGAGCCTGCGGAGCGAGCGGGACGAATTGCAGTCTCGGAACATCCGTTTTCGGCAGATCGGCCGCCGGGAGGGCCTGCCGGCCGAGGTTCTCGCCGAGGTCGATGCCACCGTAGAGGCCACCCGGGCCTGCACCGGGCCGACGCTGTGCGTCGCCGTGAACTACGGCGGTCGGGCGGAAATCGTGGATGCGGTTCGGCGCATCGCCCGGCGGGTGGCGGCCGGGGACCTCGCTCCCGATGAAATCAACGAGGGCGCCCTCGACGCGTGCCTGTACACCGCGGGAATCCCGGACCCGGATCTGGTCATCCGCACGGCCGGGGAGATGCGGGTGAGCAATTTTCTGCTCTGGCAGATCAGTTACGCGGAATTGCACGTCAGCAACGTGTATTGGCCGGATTTTGACGCCGAACACCTCTATTCCGCGGTGCGGGACTACGCCCGCCGGACCCGCCGCTTCGGCGGGCTGGCTGACGCCGGCGGATAAGCCACTGGCCTGCCGGAAACCCGGAACAGGGAACCCCGCCGCCGATCGTGCGAACACCTTTTCGGCGAGTGGTTTGACGCCGTTTCGGCGCCAAATCCGAGAGAGTTGTGCTCAGAGTCCTCCTTCCTGCACCGGCTCCGCCCGGTCGGCCGCCGGGGTTTCCAGGCTGGCTGGGCGTCCGGGGGTCCGGGGGTTCCGGGGGCGCCGCTGGTCTCCGCGCCGGCGACGCCCCGAACCCGCTGGGACGGCCTTCACCATGCTGGCCGTCCCGGCTTTGCGCTGGTTTCGGCGCTTGCCGCGCGGACTGGTAGTCTGTCGCCGGTGCTGAGCCAGCGACTCACACTTGGGCCGCCGCTCCTCATTGCCCTGGCGCTGATCGCGTGGCTTGATGAAGCGATCACGGGCGCCGCGGTTCCGGCGTTCATTTCGCGCATTTTTCCAGATTGGACGATCCTTCCGCCGGGGACGGCGATCTTTTTCGTGCTCCTGACGGTGGTTCTCCTCGCCGCGATCGAACTGGCGGGGCTGCTGCGGGCGAACGGGATCGAATCGTCGAAACGGATCATCTGCGTGGCGGCGATCGCGGGTTTCATCGCGCCGCTTGCCTCTCCGGTTCACGCGCGGGCGGAGATCGGGGCGCCGCTGGTCATCACGGTGTGCGTGCTTGCGCTCGTGCTTTCCATGATTTTTCACGCGCGGAAGCAGAATTTGAAGGGCGTGATTGCGGCGGCGGGGGGCACCCTGCTGGCGTTCGTCTATCTGGGTCTGCTCATGTCGCTCCTGATGGCGATTCGGCGGGAGCACTCCGCGTGGACGCTGCTCGCGGTGATTCTGGTGACGAAATCGTGCGATATCGGCGCGTATTTCACGGGAATCACGCTCGGAAGGCACAAGTTGATCCCGTGGCTCAGCCCGGGGAAGACGTGGGAGGGGCTGGCGGGCGGCGTGGCGACATCGACGGTGGTCGGCCTGCTGGCGGCGTCGCTCTCCCACTACGTCGGGCTCGAGATGTCCCTCGGGCTGGGCGCGCTGGCGGGGTTCATCTTCGGCTTGGTGGGGCAGGCGGGCGACCTGATGGCCAGCATGCTCAAGCGCGACGCGGGCGTGAAGGACGCCTCGGACCGTCTGCCCGGGTTCGGTGGGATCCTGGACGTCGTCGATTCTCCGCTGCTGGTGGCGCCCGCGGCTTTCTGGCTGCTGCGACTGACGACGCCGTCCTGAACGCGGCGTGGGGACACGTCGCAAGCCTCGGAGTTTTCAGGGCTTGGGGTCGCTGCTACACTTGGGTTCACCTTCTGGAGCCCTGAATGTCGGTTATCGAGAAACTGCTTCGCCTTCATCTTGTTGACCAGCAGATCCACGGCCTGAGGCTGCGAGTGGATGGAGCGGAGAGGTACTTGAAGGAGCAGGATCGGCTGCTCGAGGGGATTCAGGCACGGCACGATGCGCTTGCGGGGCAGATCCGCCAGTTGCAGGCCACGGTCCACAACGACGAGACCGAAATGAAGGCGATCGACGACCGGATCGCGAAGCACCGGGAGCAGTTGAACGCCGCGCAGACGAACAAGGAGTACTCGGCGCTGCTGACCGAGGTGAACACGCTGAAGGCCGATCGAGGGCTGATCGAGGAGCGTGCGCTGGAATCGCTGACGCGGCTGGACGAGGTGAAAGCCGCGATGGAGAAGCTGGATGCGGAGCGGACGGAGCGGTCGCGCATCCGGGAGGCCGCGAAGACGGACCGCGACGCGCGGGCGCGGGAGATTCAGGATCGCCTGGATGAACTGAAGCAGGAGCGGGTCGGCGCGCTGGCGGAGGTTCCGGCGGAGGCCATGCGGGTGTACGACGCGCAGGTCCACAGGCGCGCCGATGAGGCGATGGCGCCGATCGAGGAGCAGGACCGGCGGAACATGGAGTATTCGTGCGGCAACTGCCAGGTGATGCTGCCGATCGAACTCGTGAGCGCCATCCTGGGGCGCGGCGAGATCCGGCAGTGCGTCAGTTGCGGATCGATTCTGTACATCGATCAGGCGCTGCGCGAGGCGATGATGCCGGCGAAGCGGTGACCGATTCGGCGCTCCGGCGCGGAAACGGCGGCGGCGGCAACGGCGCTCGAACGTGATCAATACCTGATGACGGCGCGGCCGACGATCTCGCCTGTGCGCAGGAGTTCGATGTTCTCATTGACGTCCTCGAAGCCGATGGCCTTGATGGTGTGCCGGATCTTCCCCTGCTGGGCGAGCGAGACGACTTCGCTCAGGTCGTTGTAGTTGCCCCAGAACGAGCCATGGTAGGTGTACTCGCGGGCGACGAACGGGAAGAGCGGCATGTTGATCCGATCGCCGACGAGGCCGACTGACGAGTAGTGGCCGCCGACGGAGAGGAGGCCGAATCCCAGTTGGATCATCTCTTCGGCGCCTGCGCAATCGATGGCGGCGTCGATCTCGCCCTGGCCGGTGGCCCTCTTCAACTCGCTGCGGACATCATCGAGCGACTTTCCCTTCGTGCTGATGACGTGATCGGCGCCGAGATCCTTCGCGACGGCGAGTTTCTCAGGATGGCGGGCGAACGCCACGACCGTGGCGCCTCCTCCCAGCAGTTTCGCGTACTGAACGGCGTAGGTCCCGAGGCCGCCCACGCCAAAGACGGCCATGATGCGGTTCGGGCCGAGGGCGCCGGCGTCGCGCAGTTTCTTGACGCCGCGGTAGGGCGTGAGCCCCGCGTCGGTGAGGGGCGCAAGCACCTCGGGCTTCAGGTTGAAGCGAGGATCCACCTTGATGAGATACCTGGTTGGGACCGGGAGGTACTCGGCGTAGCCGCCGTTGGGCCCAAACCCCGGCCACTGCCCGTGCGGGCAGATGTGGGTATCGCCCTGCTGGCAATGACGGCAGACGCCATCGCCCCAGCCCCCCACCACGACGACCTGATCCCCTTCATGGAAGCCGGCGGCGGCCGCGGCGGAGCCGATTTTGTGCACTTCACCCGCGATCTCGTGACCGGGGGTGATGGGAAAGGCGGGTTCGGCGTACTTGCGGAAGTAGCCATCCACCAGTTGCACGTCCGTGCGGCACATGCCCGCGGCGGTGACCTTGAGGAGCACTTCGTCGGGCCGGATGTCGGGCGCCGGCACGTCCTCGAGGATGAGGGGCTGCTTGTATCCGTGCAGGCGTGCGGCGCGCATGGTGTGTCCCTTTCGCTCGACGTGGCTTCGCCAACGCGCCGCGGATCGGTCCCGGCGGGCCGGGATGATACAGCGGGATTGTAAAGAACCGTCGCTACTCCTCCGCCTCGGCGGAGATGAGCACGTAGCCGATGTAGCGCGCCCCGGTCTTGGAGGCGGCGGCCGCGGCGACGGGGCGGACGGTGGCGAAGGTGATTGTCTCCTCGCGCAGTCCCGGTGCGCCGGAGCGGCGGAGGGCGTCGCGGCCGGCTTCGATCGCGGAGCGGCGGGCATCCAGCACATCGCGGCCGAGGGCTTCAGAGCTGACGGTCACGCGGCCATCTTCGAGGTGCGGCGCGGGGAGCCACCAGGATGGGCGCGACCCTCGCCCGGCCGCTTCGGCTTCAGCGGTGGGCTCAGGCGGCTCGGCATCGGGGCCGCTGGAGTCGCCCGATCGCTCCGCAGTCGCCTCGAGCAGCGCCGGCGGGGGCGTGCTGGGCGGTCCGGCTACGGGCGCTGAGCCGCCACCAGGCGCGACGGGTGACGAGGCGACCGGAGTTGCGGGCGGCTCGGCCGCGCCGGGCTCGGAGTCGGCGGCGGCGTTTCGCCTTGACGACGAGCAGCCCGTGGCCAGGCCGACGACGGCAGCCGCGGCGAGGGCGAGCGGGGCGGGGTGTCTCCATCCGTGGAACATGCCCCGTATCATCGCGGCCGCGCCGGCCTATGCAAGCCCGCCGCCCGCGCCCCGAAGAAGGCGCAACAGCGAGGCCCGCCCGGATGACGCAAACCGCAGTCCAGACAGGTGAGTTCAATCCGCGAGCGCTGCAGCGGCCGATTCCAAGGCTGCTCAACTACTTCATCATCGTTTCGCTCTTCTTCGGGCCGGCGGCGCCGCTCGTGTTCCTGCCCGCGCTCTTCAAGTACATCACGCTGCGGTACCGGCTGGATGATGACGGCGTATCGATGGCGTGGGGAGTTCTCTGGCGGCGCGAGATCTACCTGACGCACCGCAGGATTCAGGACATCCACGTCACTCGGAACCTCATTGAGCGGTGGATGGGGCTGGCGAAGGTCGCGATTCAGACGGCGTCGGGCGCCGCGGCTTCGGAGATGGTGATTCTGGGGGCGCTGGACGCGGAGATTCTGCGGGACTTTCTGTACACGAAGATGCGCGGGGCGCGGGACGAGGCGGCGGGCGGCGCGACCGATGGCGGCGAGCGGGCGGGGGCGGCGCCGGCGGATGAGGCCTTGTCGCTGCTGCGCGAGATCCGGGACGAACTTCGCCTGCGGCGTGACGCCGGGGGAGCGGCGTCGTGAGCGGAGCGAAGGAGTCGGGAAGGCGCGTCTTCGAGCCGGAGGGCGCGCCCGACGGCGCGGTCGATCGCGCGGCGGCGTGGGTGTATCGCGGCGTCTGGGGGGCGCTGGTGCAGTACCTGCGCGTGCCGGACAGGCCTCCTTCTCTGCCCGCGGCGGGGCCGGGGGCGGTCGTGCGGTCCTTTCAGCCTTCGCTCGGCTTTCTGAGGTACCTGAAATTCTGGTTCTGGCTCTTCTTCGCGATCATGGACGTGGTCATCCTCGGACTGTGGGCGCTGATCATGGTCAACTCGCGCCTCTGGGGGTTCATCACGCTGGGGCCGGCGCTGTTCCTCGCGTTTGCGCCGGACATCGTGGCGTACATCGCGATCCACGTGCGGTATGACACGACGTGGTACGTGATGACGGATCGCAGCCTGCGCATCCGGCGAGGGGTGTGGACGATCAACGAAACGACGGCCACGTTCGAGAATGTTCAGAACATCCGGGTGGAGCAGGGTCCGCTGGAGCGGTACTTCGGCATCGGGCGCGTGGTGGTGGAGACAGCCGCGGCGGGCTCGGCGGGGCCGCACGGAGGCTCAACCGGGAGCCAGGCGGTCATCGAGGGCATCTCCAATGCGCCGGCGATCCGGGATCAGATCATGCTGCGCGTGGCGCAATCCAAGAGCGCCGGTCTGGGGGATGAGGATCTGCGGGCGGATCGGGCGTCAACCGGCGCGGGCTGGACGACGGCGCACGTTGAGGCGCTGCGGGCGATCCGGGACGAGATCAGGGCGATGCCGGCGTGAATCGGGGGCGGCTTTGTGGAGGCGCTCCGCGCTCCATCAGCCCTCGAAGAGCTTCTGTTGGTCCTTCGTGTCCTTCACGCGGTCGGTGAGGCTGCGGACGGTGTCGAGGATGTCGCCGACGCTTCGGAACTGCTCGTGTTCGCTGGCGAAGCGGATGTAGGCGATTTCGTCGAGGTCGCGGAGTCTCCGGGCGACGCGCTCGCCGATGATGCGGGAATCAACCTCGCGATCGAACTCGCGGTGGAGTTCGTCATCGACTGCCTCGACGAGTCGGCGCTTGGCGTCCTCCGGGATGGGGCGCTTGCCGCAGGCGGCGAGGACGCCGCGGAGGATGTTCTCGGCGTTGAAGGGCTGGCGCGCGCCGTCACGCTTGATGACGACGAGGCGGTTGGTCTCCTCGACGCGCTCGTAGGTGGTGAAGCGGCGGTTGCAGGCATTGCACTGGCGGCGGCGGCGGATGGCCACGCCGGCCTCGGAGGCGCGGGAATCGATCACCCGGTCGTCATCAGCGCCGCAGTAGGGACAGATCACACGCCACCCTTTGACTTTCAGCCGGCCGGACGCCGGACCGGACACTGCGCCTTGCCGCGGGCACGCCTCCGCGGCGGAGAGGCCCGCTATCATGGGCCCCGCCCACCGGACGCGCCCCCCGGAAGTGCGCACGGCATGTTGATGTGTGCGCCGCGGCGAGTCAATCGCCGCCGGAACCGTTCGGCGGCCTCTTCACACCCCTTTTCCGGTTGATTTCGGAGCGTCATGCCACGCATCACCCTTCCGGACGGCTCGATCCGGCCCTATGACAAGCCCGTGACCGCCCGGGACGTGGCGGCGGACATCGGTCCGCGCCTGGCGCAGGCGGCGCTGGGGTGCAAGGTGGACGGCCGGCTGAGCGACCTCTCGACGGTGCTCGACCGCGACTGCGCGCTGAGCATCATCACGGAGAAGCGGCGCGACGGGTCGGTGGACCCGGATGCGCTGTTCCTGCTGAGGCACTCGACGGCGCACGTGATGGCGGAGGCGATCCAGCGGCTGTATCCGGGCACGCTGCTGGTGTATGGCCCGCCGCTGGAGACGGGGTTCTACTACGACATGGCGTTCCCGGCGGGGAAGGCGCCGTCATCGGACGATTTCGGCGGGATCGAGCGCGAGATGGCGCGGATCGTGGAGGAGGACCGGGCGTTCACCCGGTATGAGGCGGACATCGCCGAGGGCATGTCGAAGCTGAAACGCGAGGGGAGCAAGTACAAGATCGACAATGCGGAGAAGGCGGTTCGCGAGGGCGCCGAGAGACTGTCGTGGTATGCCACGGGCGCCCCCGGAAGGGATTGGGAGGATCTCTGCCGCGGGCCCCACCTTCCTACGACGGGGAGGATCGGCGCGTTCAAGGTGATGTCGCTGGCGTCGTCGTACTGGCACGGCGACGAGAACTCGGACCGTCTGACCCGCGTGTACGGAACGGCGTTCTTCTCGAAGAAGGACCTCGATGCGCACCTCGAGCAGATGGAGGAGGCGAAGAAGCGCGATCACCGCGTGATCGGGAAGCGGTTGAACCTGTTCCACATCGATGAGATGGTGGGGCAGGGGCTGATTCTGTGGTCGCCGGATGGGGCGGTGATCCGGCAGGAGTTGCAGAACTTCATCGCGGGAGAGTTGCGCAAGCAGGGGTATCAGCAGGTCTTCACGCCGCACATCGGGAAGCTGGATCTGTTCCGCACGAGCGGGCACTTCCCGTATTACCAGGAGTCGCAGTATCCGGCGCTTGTCGAGCGTGAGACGCTGGCTGCGATGGCGGCAGAGGGGTGCTCCTGCGCCGATCTCGCGAACAGGATGAAGTCGGGCGAGGTGGATGGCTACCTGCTCAAGCCGATGAACTGCCCGCTCCACATCCGCATCTTCGCGAGCCAGCCGCATTCATATCGGGACATGCCGGTGCGGCTCGCGGAGTTCGGCACGGTGTACCGGTGGGAGCAATCGGGCGAACTGAACGGGATGACGCGCGTCCGCGGATTCACACAGGACGATGCGCACCTGTTCTGCGCCGAGGGGCAGGTGGCGAATGAGCTGCTGGGCTGCCTCGACCTCGTCAAGATCATCTTCGCCACGCTCGGGATGAAGGATTACCGCGTGCGTGTGGGGCTGCGCGACCCTGACTCGGCGAAGTACGTCGGCAACCCGGAGAACTGGACACGGGCCGAGGCGGCATGCCGCGAGGCGGCGAAATCGCTGGGCGCGCCGTTCACGGAGGAGCCGGGCGAGGCCGCGTTCTACGGGCCGAAGATCGATTTCGTGGTGAAGGACGTGATCGGGCGCGAGTGGCAGTTGGGCACGGTGCAGGTGGACTACAACCTGCCGGAGCGGTTTGATCTGTCGTACATCGGGCCGGACAACCGGCCGCACAGGCCGATCATGATCCATCGGGCGCCGTTCGGCTCGATGGAGCGGTTCGTGGGCGTGCTCATCGAGCATTTTGCAGGGGCCTTCCCGACATGGCTGGCGCCGGAGCAGGTGCGCGTGCTGCCGATCAGCGAGAAGAGCAGCGAGTACGCGGCGAGGGTGCTGGGGGCGCTCAAGGCGATCGGCGCCCGCGCGACGGTGGACGACGGGAACGATCGGATTCAGGCGAAGATCAAGGTCGCCGCGGAGCGCAAGATCCCCTACATGCTGGTGGTGGGGCCGCGGGACGCGGAGGCGAGCCAGGTCTCGATCCGGGCCCGCGGCATCGAGAAGGACCTCGGGGCGATGCCGTTGGAGGGGTTCGTGGAGGGGCTGCGGCGCGAGATCGAGTCCCGGGGGCGCGAGACGGTGGTCAGCCAGTTTGCATGATCGCCTTGCCGCGGGCTCCCGCCCCGGCCCGGAAAGACGGGCGTTTCAACCCGGCGCGGCGGCTCACCCCGCCGCGTCTGAGCGGTTTCCGGCGGAATCCTCTTGCCCGGCCCGGTCCGGGTCGATAGCGTCATGCCAAGGGTGGCCAGCGGGCCGCCCGCCAGTTCCCCGGAGCGACGCGCAGCCACATGGCCCAACGACAGCCTGGCCAGAGCATCTGGAGCCGTTCCTGCGGCTCGGCGTCCGCATGATCCGGGTTCCCCGTCACGTCACGTTCGAGGTCACCCGTCGCCTGCGTCGGGCGGTGGTCCTTTGACCCTGTCTCTCGCATAAGGAGCGATTCCATCTCCCGCAGACCCCCCTTCCGTGAATCCGGCGGCCCGGGCCGCCGCACGCGCGTCAATCACATGATCCGCATTTCCCCGATCCGCCTGATCGACGAGAACAACGAGCAGCGCGGTGTGGTGGAGACGTCCGAGGCCATGCGCATGGCCGAGGCGGCCGGCAT
>CAZGVW010000079.1:0-2235 GCA_964529265.1 uncultured Phycisphaeraceae bacterium | reverse complement strand
CACTCGGGAATGCGCGGGATGATGTCGCGGCAATCGCCGACAAAAACGCGCGCATCGAGGCGCTTTTCGGTGCGCTCGATCTCGAAATCCGGCGATGGGACGCCGGCCGGCGCCGGGCGCGGTTCGATGACTGTTTCGGCTCGCTGCGCTGCGCTCCTCGGCGCGCGTCCGTTGCGCTTCGCGGCGGGGCTTCCGTTCCTCGTCTTCTCCATAGCGACAGATTTATAGCATGCGCCCGCGCCCAGCGCCATCCCCGGAACCCCGGAACCCCGGCGCCCCGGAACCCCCGGCGCCCCCCGAGACTATCGCGCCAGAAGCACGATCAGGTCGTAGATGGCGTGGGTGGCGACGACGATCCCGAAGCCGCGGAGCACGTAGAGGCCGCCGAAGTAGAGCCCCGCGGCGAAGTAGAACGTGGTCCGGCCCCATTCGAGGCCGCCGCCGGCGAGCCAGACGTCGTGGTAGAGCGCAAACGCCGCGGCGGAGATGACCACCGCCAGCGCAGCGCCCATGCGCGGCTTCATGCCGAGCACATCCACCGCGAGCAGGTGCAGCACGGAGATCGCCACCATCCGGAACAGCAGTTCCTCGTAGAGCCCGGCGCCCACGGCGATCGTGGCGCGGGCCTGCCATGAGAGTTCGGCGAAGGCGCTCATCGCGGCGCCGTTCGAAGCGCCCCCCGCCGCGAGGGCGAGCGCTTCCGGCGCGTGGGAGACGACGCGGCTGAGGGCGCGGCCGATCATCTGGCCGAGGACGATGAGCGGGAGGGCGAGAGCCGCGGATTCGACGAGCATGCCGCCCAGCACCGGCAGTTCGATGCGCCACGGATCGCGGCGCAGGACGTGCCAGATGAGCAGCACGACGATCATGAGGATGCCGGGCAGGAACAGGCCGCCGACGCCGAAGGCCTCGAAGAACCCGGACATGAGCCGGTGCGCGCGAATGGTTTCCGCCGCGCCGGATTGCGCGCCGTGAAGCGATACGGCGGAGCCGAGTTCGTAGAGGGCGATGAGTGGGGAGAGGAAGATGAGGATGTGGAGCGGGCGCTGGCTGAGGTGGAAATAGCCTTCTTTTCTGTCGATGGCGCGTCGGCGCGGGGATTTTGTGCGCTTTGGTGCGCTCTTGCCGCGGTTTGGGGGCTGCCGACGCCGTTCGGCCATGGGCGCAGAGGCTATCGCGCCGGGATTGGGCGCGCGGGGCGCTGCGGAAAAGAAAAACGACCCGCGTGGCGGGTCGTGGGGATGGTCGGGAGGCGGCGGGTCGGCTCAGGCCGCGGTTTTCTGGCGGGCCTTGAGACGTGCCGTGAGGCGGGACTTCTTCCGGGCGGCGTTGTTCCTGTGGATGATGCCCTTGCCGGCGGTGCGATCGATGACGGAGCAGGTGGCGCGGAGGGATTCCGCGGCTTCCTTGGGCGTGCCGTGGAGGAGTTTCTCGCGGAACTCCTTGATCGATTCGCGCATGGCGCGGAGGCGCCAGCGGTTGCGAGCGCGGCGTGCTTCGTTCTGGCGGATGCGCTTCTTTGACGAGACAGAACTGGCCATTCGGTGACCTTTTGCGGGAGGTGCGTGCGAAAACGGGGATTGTGCGCTCGCCGCGGACCCGACCGGCCTCGGGCGAGCGGGGCATTATGGCGGGGATGGGGGGGGGGTTCACGCGGGCGGGGCGGCCAAGGCGGGAATGAGCGGTTTTTGACGGTTTTGGCGCTGCTGGAGCGGAATTGGCGCCGTTTTCGGCGAAATGCGACGAGGGGCGCGAAAAGGGCGATGGCGGCGGTTGGGCCGGGGGATCGTGTGGTTCGGGGCTGTTTGTGCGCGTGGCGTGTGTTGAGGCTGAGAGGAGGAGTAGAGGGAGAGCCCCTCACCCTGACCTCTCCCCGCCCCCGGAAAAGCCGGGGAGAGGGGTAAGAGGGGCGGCATCCGTTTTTTTTGGCACTGGGGAAGGGGGGTAGGACAACCGCATCCGCAGAGAGGAGCGCGTGGGGGGCCGGGCTATTTTCTGGCGCCGTTGTGGCTGGTGATGAGGTTGTTGTAGGCGGGGATGTGGTTGGCGAAGAGTTTGGCGAGGCCTTCGACGTCGTTGCGCCAGTCGCGGTGGAGTTCGCAGGCGAGGGCGAACCAGGTCAGGAGTTGGGCGCCGGCGGCCTGCATGCGCATCCACGCGGCGTCGCGGGTGATGGGGTTGAAGGTGCCGGAGGCGTCGGTGACGACGAAGACGTCGAAGCCTTCCTCGATGGCG
>CAZGVW010000078.1:0-31570 GCA_964529265.1 uncultured Phycisphaeraceae bacterium | reverse complement strand
TGCCGGTGGCGACCCAGATGTCATCGCCGGCGAGGGCGCCGGAGAGGGCGTTCTGGAGGCTGGTGAAGGCATTGGTCCACGTGGCGCCGGTGTTGGCGCCGGTGGCGGAGGCGTTGACGTAGATGGTGCGGGCGTGGGCGGCGGGGGTGGGGAGGGTGGCGACGGCGAGGGCGACCCCGGCCAGGGAGCGGGAGCGGGGGAGGGGGAGGTATCTCATCCGTAAGGCTCCGGAAGAATGTTGCGCGGGGGGTCGGGATGGGCGCGGGGACCGCTGGGCGGTTCTTCGACGGGGAGACGATCGGCGAGGGGGCCGATTTGGCCGCAGAACGGGGTGGGACGTTGGGGCGGGGGTCGGCCGGACGACGGTGGGGGCTGGTATGGCCGGTGAGGGGCCGGGAAAGGCGTGAATCCGAGCCCACCGTGCGCCGATCTGCTCACTAGTATTGTTCGAACCGCCCCTGTCCGGCTCTTCCGGGTGTTTTCCGGGAGGGGCACAGGGGCGGGTGACCCACCAATGGCCCTGGCCTTTCGGGATCTGACATGCACCCCCAGGTGAAGACTGTCGCGCCCTCAGTGAACGGTTGGAACGCGGAGTACCTCGATCAGGAGTACGGCCGATGGCGGGAGGATCCCGGATCGGTTGCGCCGGATCTGGGTTCGTTCTTTCAGGGGTTTGACTTGGCGCGAAACGGCGCGGCGGCGCGGTTTGAGGGCGCGGCGGCGGCGGCGGGGGTTGCGCCCGGCGCGGCGCGGGCAGCGGCGCCATCGAACAAGCAGTTGGGCGTGGCGTGCCTGATCAGGGCGTATCGCGAGTTCGGGCACATGGCGGCGGCGCTGGATCCGTTCGGGCGTGAGCGTGAGGGTCCTGCGGAGTTGACGCCGCAGCGGTGGGGTCTGAGCGAGGCGGACCTGGACACGGAGTTCGAGACGCTGGACCTGCCGGTGAACGAACGCGGCGTGGCGACGCTGCGCGAGATCATTGAAGCGCTGGATGAGACGTACTGCCGGTCGGTGGGCGTGGAGTTCATGTACATCCAGAGCGAGGCGGAGCGGCAGTGGGTGGCGAACAGGGTGGAAACGGGGCGGAACACGGCGCAGTTGAGCCGCGCGGAGCGCGTGCACCTGCTGTTTCAGCTGCACCGCGCGGAGTTGTTCGAGACGTTCCTGCACAAGCGGTATGTAGGGCAGAAGCGGTTCAGCCTGGAGGGCGGGGAATCGCTGATTCCGCTGCTGGATCGGGTGGTGGAGAAGTCGGCGGATCTCGGGATCGAGGAACTGGTGATCGGGATGCCGCATCGCGGGCGGCTGAACGTGCTGAACAACGTGCTGGGGAAGACGTACGAGCAGATCTTCACGGAGTTCGAGCACTCGTGGGAGGAGGATTTCGTCGAGGGCGGCGGGGATGTGAAGTATCACCTGGGGTATTCGGGTGATCGCACGCTGCCGAGCGGGAAGACGATCCGGCTGGTGCTCTCGAGCAATCCAAGTCATCTGGAGGCGGTGAACGGGGTGGTGGAGGGTCGGTGCCGGGCGAAGCAGCGGCTGCGGAGCGACACGGAGCGGGTGCGGGTGGCGCCGCTGCTCATTCACGGCGACGCGGCGTTCATCGCGCAGGGGAGCGTGATGGAGGCGCTGAACTTCAGCCAGCTGGATGGATATACGACGGGCGGCACGGTGCACGTGGTGGTGAACAATCTGATCGGGTTCACGACGGGCGTGGAGGACGCGCGCTCGAGCCTGTACTGCACGGACGTGGTGAAGATGATCGAGGCGCCGGTCTTCCACGTGAACGGGGAGGATCCGGAGGCGGTGGCGCACGTGGCGCAACTGGCGCTCGAATATCGGATGGCGTTCAAGAAGGACGTGGCGATCGACCTGTGGTGCTACCGGAAGTGGGGGCACAACGAGGGGGACGATCCGTCGTTCACGC
Source organism: uncultured Phycisphaeraceae bacterium (assembly GCA_964529265.1). GTDB lineage: Bacteria > Planctomycetota > Phycisphaerae > Phycisphaerales > UBA1924 > CAZGVW01. Next base: position 29,640 of record CAZGVW010000078.1, on the reverse strand, counting down.
AGCCGGTGATGGCGACTCTGATCAAGCAGAAGCCGGGCGTGCTGAAGACGTACGCGGAGCGGCTGCTGGCGGAGGGCGTGATCACGGAGCAGGACGTTCAGGAGATCAGGCGGAGCCTGGACGAGCAGATGGAGCGGGCGCAATCGAGCGCTGCGCAGGCGCCGCACGATCCGACGATCGATCCGGGGTCGTGGCGGTGGCAGGGGTTCGGGCGGCGGTACTCGCACGAGCCGGTGGACACCTCGGTGTCGCGCGAGGCTCTGACGGAGATTGCGGAGGCGCTGGTGCGTTGGCCGGAGGATTTCACGATCCACAAGACGCTGGAGCGGGTTCTGCGACAGCGGGCGGACTGCGTGCTGAAGGATGAGCCCTTGGACTGGGGCGCGGCGGAGATGTACGCGTATGGCGCGATTCTGCTGGAGGGCGCGCCGGTGCGGCTTTCGGGGCAGGACAGCCGGCGGGGGACGTTCAGCCACAGGCACGCGGTGATCAGGGACATGAAGACGGGGCGGAAGTTCATTCCGCTGGATCACATGCGCGAGATGGGGATGCCGGGCGTGCCGGAGAAGGCGCCGGGGACGATCGGCGCGGACGGCAAGCCGCGGCAGGGGCGGTTCTGCGTGTACGACAGTCCGCTGTCGGAGATGGCGGTGCTGGCGTTCGAATACGGGTATTCGCTGGCCGATCCGAACATGCTGGTGGTCTGGGAGGCGCAGTTCGGGGATTTCTGCAACGGCGCGCAGGTGATCATCGATCAGTTCATGGCGTCGGCGGAGTTGAAGTGGCAGCGGTGGAGCGGGCTGACGCTGCTGTTGCCGCATGCGTATGAGGGTCAGGGGCCGGAGCATTCGTCGGCGCGGCTGGAGCGGTTTTTGCAGTTGTGCGCGGACAACAACATGCAGGTGGTGTATCCGACGACGCCGGCGCAGGGGTTCCACGCGCTGCGGCGGCAGTTGCGACGGCCGTTCAGGAAGCCGCTGATCATCATGTCGCCGAAGAGCCTGCTGCGTCTGCCGGAGGCGACGAGCCGGCTGGACGAGCTGGTGAGCGGGCGCTTCCGCGAGGTGATCGACGACCCGAGGTTCTCATCGGGCGTGGGGGACCGGAAGAAGGTGAAGCGGGTGGCGCTGTGCTCGGGCAAGATCTACTACGACCTGGCGCGGCGGCGGGAGGAGATCGGTCGGCAGGACATGGCGATCGTGCGTGTGGAGCAGTTGTATCCGCTGCACCACGAGATGCTGGGCGAGATCGTGGCTCGGTATCCGAGCGCGGCGGAGCGGGTGTGGGTGCAGGAAGAGCCGAAGAACATGGGGGCGTACGGGTACATGGTGGTGGCGTGCGCGGATGCGCTGGGCTGGCCGGCGTTGAAGTACATCGGTCGTGCGGCGAGCAGCACGCCGGCGACGGGGTCGAAGCATCAGCACGATTTGGAGCAGGACAAGATTCTGGATGCCGCGGTGGGCAAGGGCGTGGCCCAGCCGGTTGCCGCGGCGCATTGACGGCAGGGCCGGGTTCGTCGAAACTCCCGCGAGGCGCGACAGAGCATGAGCACGCAGATCGTCATTCCGAATCTGGGCGAATCGATCTCGCAGGGGGTGATCGCCTCGTGGCGCAAGAAGGACGGGGACGTCGTTCAGCGCGATGAGACGATTCTGGAGCTGGAGACGGACAAGATCACTGTGGAGGTTCCTGCGCCGGCGGCGGGTGTGGTGCATCCGAAGGCGAAGGAGGGGGAGACGGTCGAGGTTGGGGCGGTGGTGGGGACGATCGACGAGAGCGGGGCCGGGGCGGCGAAGGCGGGCGCGGGGAAGGGCGCGGCCGCGGCGCCGGCGGCGAAGGAGAGTGCGGGGAAGAAGAATTCGGGCGCGGGCGGGGTGAAGAAGGGTTCGCCCGCGGCGACGGCGGAGCGCGCGGAGCCGAAGCCGGCTGCGCGGAGCGCTGGAGCGCCGGCGGGCGCGGCAGTGGGCACGGGCGACAATGGGGAGCACGGGGCGGATGTGCGGGCGACGCCGCTGGCGCGGAAGATCGCGGACGAGCGGGGTGTGGATATTTCGCACGTGGCGGGGACGGGGCCGGGCGGGCGGATCAGGGAGCAGGATGTGCTGGCGTATCTGCAGTCGCGGCCGGAGGGGCGCGGGGCAGGGCCGGTGGCGCCGGGAGCGCCGGCTGTCGCGGCGAGCGGCGGCGCGGCGGTTTCGACGGTTGCCGCGGCGCCGGGATCGCGTCGTGTGACGGTTGAGCGGATGTCGCCTTTGCGTCAGCGGATCGCGGCGCGGCTGGTCGAGGCGCAGCACACAGCGGCGATGCTGACGACGTTCAACGAATGCGACATGACGGCGGTGATGGAGGCGCGGAAGCGGCACAAGGAGGCGTTCGAGAAGGCGCACGGCGTGGGGCTGGGGTTCATGTCGTTCTTCGTGAAGGCGTGCGTGAATGGGCTGACGGCGTTCCCGCGGGTGAACTCGCAGATTGTGCAGGCGGAGGGCGGGCCGGCGATCCAGAGCCATCACTACTGCGACATCGCGGTGGCGGTGAGCACGCCGAAGGGGCTGGTGGTGCCGGTGCTGCGGAACTGCGAGGCGCTGTCGTTCGCGCAGATCGAGCAGGGGATCAAGGATCTGGCGGAGCGCGCGAAGGCGGGGAAGTTGACGCTGGAAGAGATGCAGGGGGGCACGTTCACGATCACGAACGGTGGGATCTACGGCTCGATGCTGAGCACGCCGATTCTGAACCCGCCGCAGTCGGGCATTCTGGGGATGCACAACATCGTGCGGCGGCCGGTCGAGAACCCGGCGAAGCCGGGATCGGGCGAGGTTGCGGTGCGGCCGATGATGTACATCGCGCTGAGTTACGACCACAGGGTCATCGACGGGGCGGAGGCGGTGTCGTTCCTGAAGCGCGTGAAGGAGTGCATCGAGGATCCGGAGCGGATGCTGGTGGGGGTGTGAGGCTTCGGGCGCTCGCGGCTACTTCTTCTCGACGAGCGCGATGCGGTCGCCGCCGTAATCGAGGATGAGCGTGAAGGCGCCGATGATGAGGCCGCCGATGTTGCCGGTCGTGTAGGGATCGCCGCCTGCGCCCTTGCGCTCGGTCTGGAAGTTGGCGGCGCAGCGATCGAAGCGCTTGCCGGCGAGTTCGAAGAACTCGAGCGTTCCGGCCTGTGCATTGACGAATCCGCCGACGCCGCCCAGGCGCGCGGGGTGCGTTTCGCGTCCGGCGAGCAGGTTCAGGCGGTCCACGGCGGACTCGTGGATGATGAGCGAAGTTCCGGCGGCGCCGGTATCGAGCTTGAAGACGCCCTCGTGGCCTTCGAAGCGGGCGTGTACGCAGGGGTGGCGGCCGGAGAGGAGCAGTTCCTCCCATTTCGCGCCATGGGGAAGGGTGTAGCGGGAAGGATCGTGCAGGGCGATCGTTCCGGCGTCCATATCGATGACGACGACGGCGCGGGAGAAGAGATCGAAGCCGATGACTCCGGCGATCTCGACGCCCATGACGGATGCGATGGGGCCAAGGTCGAGCGAGACGAACTGTGGCGCTGCGGTGGTGAAGGGGCCGAGCGCGAGCGTGGAGGCGTCGTAGAAGCCGGAGTGGGTGTGCCCGCCGGCGCCGCCGACGGTGATGCGCCCGAACTCCTTGAGGCCGAGTTTGGACCCGGCCTCGGGTGTGAGGCAGTGGACGCCGGCGCCGGTATCGAAGATGAACCAGCCGACGTCCTGCCCATCGAGCAGAGGATGCACGAGGAGGTGGCCGGTGGGGGCGCGGCGGACTTCGAGTTCCGCCGGGATGGCGGGGTCGAAGGCGGTATCGTTTGGTCGGCCGATGCGCAGCTTGATGAGAGCCGCGGCTTCGGGACGCGCTGGATCGGCTGGGCGGAGACGGAAGGTCTGCTCACCGCCCTGGCTGCTGGTCATGGTGAAGATCGCGGGCGCTTTGCCGGCGCCGTGATCGGCGTATTTCTCGATCGTGATCGAGTTCTCGGTGTCGGCGCTGGTCCACCTGAGGGCCTGCGGCAGCCAGGTGGCGCGATCGACGGCGATGACGCCGCTCACTGCGCCGGTGGGGGATGTGAAGGCGACATCGAGCGCGGCGCCGTCGGCGGTCTGGGAGACGGCGCCGAGTTGGAATGCCGCGGCGGGGAGCGTCCATGTTCCGGCGGTGGCCGCGGCGAAGAGGAGGGCGCGGTCGAGGTCTTCGAACTCGAGCGCGCGGCCGTAGCCGAGGCGTTTCTCCCACGCGGAGCGGCCGTCTACACCGGTGATGAGGCCGAGGCGGCTCTGGACGTCCCAGGCCATGCGGCCGGCGCCATCGAAGACGAGGCGGCAGGCCGCATCGACGCTGAGGAAGCGGCAATCGCCCTCCATGTTCACGAGCGCGTGGCGCTGGCGGAGCGTATCGAGGCCGAGGGCGCTGCGCACGCGGGCGGCGACGGCTTCGGCCGTTTCGGCGGCTGTGGCTGCGGGCGCAGCGCATGCGGTGATGAGGAGTGCGTTGAGGATGAACGGGTTCATGAGGAGGCTCCCTTCTTCCCGGCCGGCGCAGCGCGACGGCGAGGCTTGGCTTCGATGGGCGCAAGCGCGAAGGCGAAGGCGACGAGGCGCGCGTTGCGCGCGCGGTTTGGCTTCGCTATGCGCTGCATGATCTGCTCGATCAGACTGTTGATTTCGCGAATGTCCTGGTCGGTGGCCCAGCCCTTGATGCGGCCGGCCCACGTATCGCCGCCGGGGCCGGTGCGGGCCTTTGGGGCGCTCAGGGCGCGGGCAAGGTCGCGGTCGGCGAGGCGGAAGGCGCTGCGCGCGACGCGGGCGACGGCGTCGCGGCGTTTGCCATCGTGCTTCAGGCGCATGCGGCGGCCGGGCGTGGTGTAGACCGCTTCGGTTCGGCGGCCGGCGCTGCGCTCGCCGACCTGGAGCAGGAGGCCGACTTTGGCGAGCGCTTTGACGTGGTAGTAGAGGCCGTCGGCGGGGCGGCCGAGGACTTCGGCGATCTCGGCGATGGAGCAGCGGCCGAGGGCCTGGGCGGCGTCGAGGACTTCCTGGCGGGCGGGGGAGGCGATGGCGGCGAGTTGCTCGGGGCGCTCGATGAAATAGTTGGCGGGGCGGGCGGGGGGCGGAGTGTTGAAACGAGAAGCCATATTTCAACAGTATACGGCGAAGGGGCGGCGCGGTTTCAAGACTTGGGAGGGGCCGGCTGGGCTGGGGAGGACGCCGCGGAGATGCGGCAGGGGCTCGGGCCTATCGCGCGCGGGTCAGGTGATCGAGCAGCCCGTTGCAGGCGGCGTGGACCATGGCGAAGACCTCGTCGAAGCCGCCATCGGCGCCGTAGTAGGGGTCGGGGACGTCGAGGTCGCCGTCGGCGCGGTTCGCCAGGGTGGGGTCGAAGGCGCGGAGGAGGCGGACGCGGTCTTCCGGCGCGCCTTCAGCGAGGAGGTCGCGGCGGTTGGCGCGGTCCATGTGGAGGATGAGGTGGAAGCGCTCGAAATCGCCGGGTGAATCGAGGCGTCGCGCGAGGCTGGGGAGTTCGACGCCGTGCTTCTTCGCGACAGCGAGGGCGCGTTTGTCCGGGCGCTCGCCGACGTGCCAGCCGCCGGTGCCGCAGGAATCGATTTCGAAGCGATGGAGGATTCCGCGGGCGCGGGCGAGGTGGATGAAGAGGCCTTCAGCGAGGGGCGATCGGCAGATGTTGCCGAGACAGACGAAAAGGACGCCTGTGCGATCGCCCATGTCCCCCAAGTCAGCCGCGTTGTGGTCCGAAGCGCCGCGACGCGTGGTCATGCGGTGTGGCTCGTCTCGGCCGCGGTGGCTGTGCGCCTGAGGGGCGGGGAGGCTGGGGCGGACTGGCCGTTGGCGGCGGGCGCACTCGAGGGGACAACATCGCCGGTCAGGGATGGGCGCCACTCGAAGACGGGTTTCAGGCCGAAGGCCTTCTCGAAGAGGTCCTGCTTGCGGGCGGCGCCCCAGATATCGACGCCGGGCTCTTCCGGAGATCGGATGACGAAGCGGGCATCGCCGCCGGCGACGTGGAGTTCGACGTCCCGGACGTTCTGCATGTGGGTGCGATCGAGGCCGACGGCCACGCGCAGGATGGCGGTGAGGCGGCGGACGAGGCGGCGATCGGAGTTCTTGAGGCGCGCGAAGGCCTTGTGCTTGGTTTTTGGATCAGCCTTGCGGTGGTAGCGGGCGATGTTGGCGATGATCTCGATTTCGCGCGGCGTGAAGCCGCGGAGATCGGCGTGCATGATGAGGTGGAAGGAGTGGAGGTGGTGCTTGGTGTAGTTGATGTGGTAGCCGACGTCGTGCAGGAGGGCGGCGGCTTCGAGGAGCGCGCGTGATCGATCGCCGGCCCACTCCTCGCCGGCGTCGATCTGGGCGGCGAGTTGATCGAAGATGCGGAGGGCGAGGCGCGCCACGTGGTCGCAGTGGCGGGCGTCGTAATCGCAGGTTCCGGCGAAGCGGCGGATGGAGGCCATGCGATCGGGCTCGTCCTGTCCATCGGGCGCGGCGGAGGGGAACATCTCGCGGACCATCGTGAGGAGCATGCCGTCGCGGATGCCGCGGTCGTGCACGCGGAGGGAGTTGGCGCCGAGATGCTTCATGAGGCGTTCGGCGGCGGTGAGGCCGGCGACGATGATGTCGGCGCGCTCCGGGGGAAGGCCGGGGACATCCGCCCGCTGGCGGAGGGGCGTCTTGCGGAGGCGATCGAGGATGTGCTTGATTTCGGAGCGCAGCATCTCGTGGCCGCGGATGGTGGCTGGGGCGAAGGCGGCGTCGTGATCGCCGCCGCGGCGGTGGAGTGAGACGCTGGCGAGCGTGGTGAGCGTGCCGCCGGCGCCGATGAGGAGCAGAGGAGTGAAGGGGGGCTGGCCGATGACGCGCTCCAGTTCGTGCTCGATGTGGCGGCGCATGCGCTTGTAGGAGAGGCCCGCGGCGTCTTCGGGGCCGCCGAACATCTCGGTGAGGCGCACGGCGCCGAGCGGGAGGGTGTAGACCTGGTCCACGACGCCGCTGGAGGAGAGCACGACCTCCATGCTGCCGCCGCCGATATCGAAGATCGCGGCGGTGGTGTCGCGCAGATCGAAGGCGCGCGAGGCGCTGAGGTGCGCGAGCGTGGCTTCCTCTTCGGGAGAGATCACCTGGATTTCGAGGCCGGTGCGCTCGCGCACGAGGGCGAGGAACTCATCGCGATTCTCGGCTTCGCGCACGGCGGCGGTGCCGACGACGCGGATCATCTCCGCGCCGTGGCCTTCGGCGATCCCCTTCATCTTCTCGATGAACTGGGCGGAGCGCTCCATGGCTTCGGGCGACATGCGCCCGGTGGTGGCGAGACCCTGGCCGAGGCGGGAGGTTTCCTTTTCGTCGTCGAGGATGCGGTAGGACCTGTCGGGCGAGGCTTCGGCGATGATGAGGCGGATGCTGTTGGTTCCGACATCGATCGCCGCGAGCCTGCGGGCGCCGGGTTTGGTCTGGCGTTGCTCTTCACTCACAGAGACGCTCCCGTTGCGGCGTGGTCCGTTGCCGGAGGAGGAGGGATCGTTCGGCGGCTGATCGACCGGGGCCGGGGCGGTGGCCGCGGGCGAGGTGGGCGCTCCTTCGACAGTATCGGGCGTTGCGAGGAGGCGATCCAGCGCCGCGAGCAGTTCGCCGCGGTCGAAGACGGTCCACCAGGCCAGGAACTCGTCCTGGCGGTGTGCCCGCTCATTTTCGAAGCGGCGGACGAGGCGCGAGACGCCGTTCAGGACCTCCTGAGCGGGCTGGTCGTCTCCGGCGTCGGCGCGGAGCGCCTGCTCGCTGCGGGTGAGGCGGTCGATGATCGCGTCGCAATCGTTGATGGCGCCGAGGCGGTCCTGGACTTCCTTCAAACGGGCGAGGAGGGTGGTGCGGGCTTCCTTCTCGAAGGCGGGGGCGAGGGCCTCGACGGCGTAGCGGAGGCGCTTGAGCGCGATGCGGAGGTCGTGCAGGGCTTCGAAGTCGCGAAGGTCGCGCTCCGAGGCTGCGACGGCGGTGGAGATCAGGATCGGGACCTGCTCCTGGGCGAGATCGAGGAGCGCGGGCTCGGGCTCGCCGGATTCGCGGCGCTCGCGGGTGGAGTCGCGCACGGATTCGACGAGCCGGCGACGGATGCGGCGGAGTTTCTTTGGTGAGTGCTTGCGGGCGGCGATGGCGACGCCATGCTCCGCGGCGTCGCGCTCGGCCTCGGTGAGTGCGATGACGGCTTCGATGGCGGGGGCGCACTCGGGGCACTCCTCGAGCAGATCTCGGAGGAGCGTGAGGTGGACATCGCAATCGCGTGCGACGCCCGCGGCTTTCCGGATGCGCTTGAGGCGCTTCGCGGCTTTCCTGGTCTCGGGGCCGTTCAGTCGCTCGCCGAAGACGATGAGCGCGGCGCCGGCCCGGCGGGTGGCGACGCGGAGCTGGTGAACATGGTGCACGTTTTCATCGTCCTGCGCCGCGGCCAGAGGGAGCAGGTTGGCGACGGTGTCGAGCCTGTCCCGCACGGCGCGCGCGGCGGCAATCGAAACCGGCGTTTCCGAGGTGAGGCCGTGGATGGTCTTGCGAGACCGCATCATGCGATTCTTCGACCAGCGTCTGGAGATGCAGCGGTCGCGGCGCCGCGTCGCCGCGATTGCACGGATCCCAATCCGTCGGCGTTCCCGGTCCCCACCGTTCCCGCCATCGGAGCATTATTGCCGATCGGACCCCGACCGGCACACCCCGGCTTGCGCTAAGATGCGCCGGAAACCGGAACATTCCCCTTACCTGCTGAGCGAGGAAGCGTTGAGGCGCGCCAATCCACCCGGGAGCATGCTTTTTGGCGATCGGGCGGCGGAAGAGCGCCCGCCGGGGTGTTTTCTCGATGGTCTGAACGAGCCGCAGCGGAGGGCCGTGTGCTTTGACGGGGGCCCGCTGGAGGCGCAGGCGGGGCCGGGGACAGGCAAGACGCGCGTGATCGTGCATCGCGTGGCGCGGCTGGTGGCGCCCGCGGACGAGGGCGGCGCCGGGGCGAAACCGGAATCGGTGCTGGCGCTGGCGTTCACGATCAAGGCCGCGCAGGAGTTGCGCGAGCGGCTGGCGCGGATGATCGGGCCGGCGGTGGCGCAGCGCGTGCAGGCGAGCACGTGTCACGCGTTCGGGCGTTCGGTGACGAACCGCTTCGGCGACATGCTGGGCGTGCCGGCGACAACGGTGATCATGGATTCGTCGCAGCGCCGGCGGTTGATGCGGGAGTTGATTCTGGCGCGCGGGTTGTTCCGCGATCGCCGCGCTTCGGGGCTGGATGGGCCGGTGCGCGAGAGCAGCGTGTTCATCACGCAGTGCCATGACCATGCGATCTCACCGGCGCGGGCGCGGGAGTGGCTGACGGAGCAGGAGCGGCTGGCAGATGCGCCGCCGCCCCCGCCCCCGCCCCCGCCCCCGCCCCCGCCCCCGGAGGGGTGGGACGAGGAGGCACGGGCGGGGCACGCGGCGCGGGTCGCCGGGTGGCGGGAACTGGTGTCGATGTACGAGGCGTATGAGGAAGCGCGCCTCGCGCAGGGGCTGCTGACGCTGGATGACTACATCACGCTGCCATTGCGGATTCTGCGGGAGAAGCCGCGGGCCGCGGCGATCATCCGCGATGAGATCCGGCACATCGTGGTGGATGAGTTTCAGGACTGGAATCCGGCGCAGATCGAACTGCTGGAGGCTCTGGCGCCGCCCTTCCGGGGGCGGGGGCGGGGCGGGGGGCGGGAGCGGGCGGGGCCGGACATCTGCGTGGTGGGGGATGACGATCAATCGATCTTCGCGTGGCGGGGCGCCGATGACCGGGCGTTTGCGCATTTCAGGGAGCACTGGAGCGATCACGAATCGGTTGCGCTGACGGACAACTACCGGTCGGCGCCGCCGATTCTCGCCGCGGCGCAGGGCGTGATTTCGCGGGCGAAGGAGCGGATGGCGCCGGAGAAGGTGATCAGGCCGGCAGGGGACGCGGCGAGGCTGGCGGGCGTCGTCGAGGGCGTGACGACGCGGGATGAGACGCACTTCGGGCTGCCGATCGCGGCGATGATTCTGGATGATCGCGAGCGGACGAAGCGGGCGTGGACGGAGTACGCGGTCATCGTGCGGACGAACATGGATCTCGATCGGATTGCCTCGGAACTGGCGACGGAGGGCGTTCCGGTGGCGGTGGAGGGGGCGGATGCGCCGCTGGACGATGAGGGCGTGAAGGATCTGCTCGCGTGGATGAAGTTCATCGCGGATCCGAGCGACGACTACTCGGCGATGCGGATCCTGGTGCGGCCGCCGCTCATGGCGGATGTGGAGCGCGTGGCGGCGTGGAGGAATGCGCACAGGCGGGTTGCGGGGCGGAATCGGGATGGTTCGGCGCCGTCGTTTCTCGACTGGCTCGCGACGGGCGCGGGGAACGACGCGGCTGCGATGCGTTTCGTCGCGGATGCGCGGCGGTTGCGCGAGGTCGCGGCGATGCGGCCGGCGGATGAGGCGGCGCTGGAGATCGCGCGGCGGAGCGGCGTTGTGCACGGGGAGGCGCTGGGCGACCGCGAGCGGGCGCGCAGGATCGAGAATGTTGTCGCGGTGATCCGGTATGTGCGATCGCGGATGGAGTTCCTCGAGCCGCCGGGGGATCTGGCCTCGTTCCTGCGGTATTACGACGATCTTGATGAGCAGGAGAAGAACTTCCGGACGTTCGGCGATGAGCGTGTGGATGTGGATGAGGCCGACGCCGACGATCGGCCGGACGCAGTGCATCTGCTCACAGCGCACAAGGCGAAGGGGCTGGAGTTCGACACGGTGTTCATCCCGCGCGTGCGGCCGGGGGCCGGGTATCCGCGGACCATGGGCGGGGGCAGGGACGAAGAGGCGCTGCCGAGTTCGCTCACGGGGCGCGAGCCATTCGAGCGGCTCGCCGAGGAGCGGCGGCTGATGTACGTCGCATGCACGCGGGCGCGGCGGCGGCTCGTGCTGCTCGCGAAGCACAGGAAGAGTGAGACGACATCGAGGGAGGATTACTTCCTTGAACTGACGCGGCAGACGCCGGGGCTGGAGATTCCGGTTTCGCCGGATTCGGAGTGGTTGGAGCGCACGGAGGTGTCGGCGGCGGAGGGTGTGGAGGACGCCGCGGCGGATGATCGGCCCGGCGCCCTCGGGCGGAGGCGTCGCGCCATCGAGCGGCAGGCGCTGCGGGCGCGGGGTGAGGCCGCGTCGGCCTTGCATGAGGCGGACCGGGCAGGGCTCACTGGTGAGGAGATGGAGGGGATCTCGCGGCGTCTGAGCGCCGCCGCGGCGGCGCTCTCGGCGCTGGCGCATCTGCGCGATGGGGGCGGCGGGGCGGGCGAGGGCGATGCGCCGAGCCTCCTGACGCCGGAGGGTGAGGAAATGGCGCGGCTGATCGCCCTGGCTGAGGGGGGCGAGGTTCACAGGCCGCTGCTGCGGCCGATGCCGGGGCCGCTGCGGCTCAGTTACTCCATGCTCGCGGATTACGAGATGTGCCCGCGCTGCTTCTATGTGAAGCACGTGCTGAAACTCGATGAGCCGAAGACGCCGGCGCTGGCGCTCGGTGGCTTCGTGCACACGGCTCTTGAGCGGTTCTTCGGCGAGGTGCGCGCGGCGGAGAGCGACGGCCGGCCCGCGCCGGGGCTCGATCGGCTGCTGGCGATCGGCGAGGAGGTGGTGCGGCATGACTGGCCGCGGAGCCGGCCCTTCGAGCAGGCGACGCTGGAGCAGGCGCTGGCGCAGTTGGAGCACGTTCTGGCGCTGCACGATCCGCTCGATCAGATCGTGGGGCTGGAGGAGCGCGTGGAGACGCCGTACGAGGTGGATGGCGTGGCCCACGTGATGGTGGCGAAGATCGATCGCGTGGACTGGATCGGCGGCGACCTGACGAAGTTCAGGATCGTGGATTACAAGACGGGGAAGTCGTCGAAGGCGAAACTGGAGCCGGACGGCGCCGACCTGCAGTTGTGCATCTACGCGATGGCGGTGAAGGCGCTGTATGGCGTGGAGGGCGCGATGGAGGGCTCGGCGGAGTACTGGCTGGGCGGCGATGGCAAGCGCGGGGCGATTGCGCTGGCCGATCTGCGGCTGGAGGAGGCTCGGGAGCGGATCGGCAAGGCGGTGCGGGGCATGCTGAAGGGCGAATATCCGCGGGGTGGGGAGAAGTGCAGGAAGCAGTGCTGGATGCTGGGGGAGTGAACGGCGTAAACGGCAATGAGCGACACACGCGACGTGGGCATCGTTGATTGTCCGAACTGGCCGCCGGAAACGAGCCGGTGGGCGGGTGTGATGCGGTGCGTCAACGTGGTGCTTGTATCGCTCCTGTGGGGAGCGATGTACGGGATGATCTCAGCGGGTTTCCTTGGGCCCGGGGTCGGCGTGGTGGCGGGGTTGATCGTGGCGCTGGCGTCGAGCCCCATCACGGCGATGTGCCTGTGGCGGAAGCAGTCTTCGGGCGCTACAAAGGCAGTGTTCGTTCCGACGCTCGTGGTGGCGCTTCTCCTGGCCATCTTCCTTCCGGGTGTCGGCGCGCTGTTCTGCATCGCGTTCTATGTGGCGGCCTGCATTGTGGCGGGGCTTGTGCTTCCGAACGTCTGGCCGCCGCGGGCGCCGCATGTGTGCGTGGAGTGTGGGTATGACCTGCGCGGGCTTCTGCGGAGGGTGTGTCCGGAGTGCGGAAGGGCGTTCGGGTCAATAAGCGGGCCGACGCCATGACCGCGGCTGGAGATGCCCCTCATGCGCGAGCCCGGCTCTTCGCCATCGTCGCGCCGCCTGCATGCGGTGTGTTCCTGGCGCCGGCGACGCTCCTGATCTCGCAGATGTCGCACCACGGCGTCGCGCCGCCATGGAGGGACGTCGCGGCGTTCGCCCTCTTCGGCGCCGCGGTGATGGCAGTTCCTTCGACACTGGCCTTCGCCGCGTCCCTCCGCGAACCGCCGCCCCGAATCATCGGTGTCGCCGCGGGCGGCATGTTGCTCGGATTGCCGCCAGTGCTCCTCGCGGCCATGGGCGCCGCCCCGATGCGACAGGGCCACTTGTTCGGGCCAGCCCTCGCCCTGCCGCTCGCGACGCTGGGTTCGGCGCTCGGTTGGGGCTTTGCCGCGGCGACATCCTTTGGCGTGGCCGGGGGAGACAAACGCCGGGTCGCGAGCGAGTGCGCATCATGCGGCTATCCACGCCCGGACGCAGGCGCATCAGAGTGTCCGGAGTGCGGCTCTGCGCTGCCCGATGTCGACGTGGCAGTGGTCACAGAAATGAGGCGATAGGACGCGAGGTGCGAGGGGCCCCAACGCCGACCTACCGCCGCGTCGCCTCCGCCGGCTCATTCAGCAGCATCTCCGCGTACGAGTTCATCGCGTCGCGCAGCTGCTCGAACGACTCCAGCACGTAGAGAATCGGCTGGTAGTGGTCGATCTCGAACGAAGTGTTGCACACCTTCTCAAGGTTGAAGGGCCGCCGCTCCACGTCCGGGCTCTTGAGCGAGTGATGCCCCTCGCCTTCGCTCGAGATGAGGCCGGAGCCGTAGAGTTTCAGGCGCCCATCTTCGCGGATCAGGCCGAACTCGACGGTGAACCAGAACAGCCGCGCCAGGCGCTCCGTGTGGTGCGGATCGTTCGTGTGCAGCGCGGCCTGCCCATACGTCTGGAGGAAGTCGGCGAACACGGGGTCGGCGTGCAGCGGCACGTGGCCGAAGACATCGTGAATGATGTCGGGCTCGGGCAGGTAGTCCATGCTCGTCTTGGGGCGCACCGTGATCGTCGTCGGGAACATGCGCTGCGCAAGAAAAGCGAAGAACGCCTTGGGCGGCAGGTAGCCCGGCACGCCGTGGCTCGACCAGCCTGTGATCTTCTTCAGGCGGGCGTTCACGTCGCGCAGGTCGGGCACGCGGTCGGGCCCGAGATTAATGGCGCGCATGCCGGTCAGGAAGACGTTCGAGGCGTCGGTGACCAGCTGCTTCATCCGCTTCTCGAAGAGCATGCGCCACACCTCGTGGTCCTCTTCGCGATAGCGCTCGTAGTGCTGCGTGATGATCATCGAGCGGATATCGATCTGATCGCCCGGCAGATCCTTCGCGGCGTCGCCGGCCGCGAGGGCCCGCCTGGCTTCGTCGGAATCGATCACGGGATGCCCGATGCTCGACATGAATGGTGCTCCCGGCGCATCGTGGAGCGTGCGCCTCGCCTAGAGTGCGTGAAGGAGCGGTCCGGCCGCCCTGTTCACGGCCTTCCGGCGCCGGAATCATAGCACCGCGCGGTTCGTGAAGCCCCCACCAGAGTTTTCCCATGAGGTTCCGCGACCGCTCCGATGCCGGACGACGCCTGGCCGTACTGCTCTCCGAGCGCGGCCTCGATCACCCCCTCGTGCTGGCCGTGCCGCGGGGCGGCGTCGCCGTGGCGGCGCCCATCGCGGAGCGCCTGGCCGGCGAACTGGATGTCGCCCTCGTCAAGAAACTCCGCCATCCCGACCAGCCGGAACTCGCGATCGGCGCCGTCGGCGAGGATGGCGACGTGGTCCTGAACCGGAGCGCGGCTGAGGAGGTGGGCGCCGAATACCTCGAGCGCGAGCGGGAGGAGCGGCTCCGTGAACTACGCGAGCAATCCCGCGCCATCCGCGACGTCCGGCCCGCGGCGGACATCGCCGGGCGCGACGTGATCCTCGTGGACGATGGCGCCGCGACCGGATCCTCCATCATGGCGGCCGCGGAGGTGGTGCAGAGGCGCGGCCCGAGGCGCCTCCTCATCGCCCTGCCCGTCGCGCCGCCTTCGGTCGTGCGGCGTCTTGCCGCCGTGGCGGATGATGTCGTGTGCGCGCTGGCGCCGCCTGTGCTCTACGCCGTCGGCCAGTTCTACGATCGCTTCGACCAGGTGGAGGATGCGGAGGTCGTGCGCCTTCTCCAAGCCCATGCCGCCGGCGAAGCCCGGGGTTAGCCGTACCTTCGTCGCGTGCGAGGCGCTCCCCCGAAATCGAGCCCCAGCAGCGGCCCGATCAGCGCCAGCGCCGGCCCCAGCGCCAGCGACAGCACCCCGGTGTACACCGCCGAGCCCAGCCGCGCGCCCAGCGCATCCCGCATCTGGCTGGAGATCAGCGGGTCGTACCACGACCGCGCCGTGATCACCACCCAGGCCACAATCGTCTCCAGCCCCGCCGCGATCAGGCACAGGAACGCGATCGCCAGCACACTTCGCTTCATCACCACCGCCCGCAGCACGAGCACGGCGTACGCCGCCACCAGGCACCCCAGCGCGTGCGGCCCCACAAGCACGATCGAATCCGCGGCGGCGCCCCCCCGCGGCGGCGCGACCGGCAGCGGCGACGTGAGATCCAGCAGCACGCCGATCACCAGCGCCCCCCACAGCGCCGCCGTCCGCTGCGCCGCCATGCTCGTGATGACCAGCAGCACCAGCACAAACGACGGCGCCATGCCCGTCGCGCCCAGTTGCAGCGCCGGCTTCAGGCCCAGTTCCAGGCCGAAGAGCATCCACGCGACGACGGCGAAGGCAATCCAGTTCATGGCGCCTCGCCCTCCGGTTCGCTCTCACCCTGGGGCGCGGGGGCGCGCAGGATCACGCTCGGCACAAGGTCCAGTTGCACATCCGGCCGGACGACCACCTCCAGCCGCAGCGGCGCGTTCTCCTTCGGCGCCACGCGCTCCACGCGCCCGATCACCAGCATCTGGGCCGTCTCGGGCCAGTTCGGGTCCTGCAGCCGCACGGTCTGCCCCGGCTCGATGGCCCGCGATTGATCCGCCTCCGCCCCGGCTGACCGCTCCTCCACGTCGCCGCGGAGGGTTCCATCCCCCGCGCCGCGCAACTGGCACGGCCACGAGGCGCCGGTCGCGTCGTCGATCATGATCCGCGCCTGGATCCACCCCGCGCCCGGCCGCGTGATCGGCAGCACGGAAGACGTCCGTGGCCGCACATCGATCACCCGCCCGACCAGGTGCACGGCGTTCACCACGGCGACGGTGTCGCCCTCCGTCACGCCGCGGTCGCGCCCTGCCCGCACCTCGAGCGGCCCGGTGCGCGGGTCGCTCGAAACGCCTGTGACGCGGGCATAGAAGTGCGCGACCTCGATCTCCGGCATGAGCGCTGCGCCGCGCTGCAGTTCCGCAAGTTGCCGCTGGAGTTCATCGTTGCGGCGCTCCGCGTCGAGCCAGAGCGTGCGGTAGTGATCGCGATCCTCCGCCACCTGGCGCGTGGCGGGGTCCGCCGGCGCCGTCGCCGACACCGCGGGCCGCAGCGCATGCGCGAGCGCCGAGGCTGCGCCCGAAGCGGGCGTGAGCACGAACTGAACCGGTCCGCGGAACCACTCCACCCAGCGCGTGAACCGCCCGGGCAGCGTCGCGAGCACGATGACCGCGACGATGGCGAAGGCGAGCAATCGCTGTGGGGTGAACGTTCCTCTCGCCATGGCTCACGAGTGTCCGGCGGCGAGCGGCCGCTCTTCCGCCCTTCCGGCCGTCCGGGGCCTTGAGGGGGCGATCAGAGATCCATGTCCGTCTCGAGCGTCTTCTTCCACGAATCGAGGTTCTCGAGGTAGATGGCCGTCCCGCGCGCCACGCAGGTGAGCGGATCATCCGCGATGCGCACTTCGAGCCCAGTGGCGTTCTTCAGCGTCACGTCGATGCCCCGCAGCAGCGCGCCGCCGCCCGCCAGCGTGATGCCGTTGTTCACGAGGTCGGCCGCGAGTTCGGGCTCCGCCCGCTCCAGCGTCCGCGTCACGGTGTCGGCGATCGTCGAAATCGGCTCCAGCAGCGCCTCGCGGATCTCCTCGCTCGTGATCACCATCTTCCGCGGCAGGCCGGAGATCATGTCGCGCCCGCGCACCTCCATCGACGTCTCCTCGCCCACAGGCGCGGCGGAGCCGATCTCGATCTTGATGCGCTCGGTCGATTGCTCACCGATCATCAGGTTGTACGTCTTCTTCAGGTGGTTGATGATCGCCTCGTCCAGGTCGTCGCCCGCGACGCGCACCGATTCGCACACCGCGATGTCGCCCAGCGACATGATCGCCACCTCGGTCGTGCCGCCGCCGATGTCCACGATCATCGAAGCCGTGGGCTCCGCGAAGGGCAGCCCGGCGCCGATCGCCGCGGCGATCGGCTCCTCCACGAGGTAGATCTTCCGCGCGCCGGCGCGCGCCGCGGAATCGAACACCGCGCGCTTCTCTACCGCCGTGATGCCCGAGGGCACCGAAATCACCACGCGCGGCCCGAAGATGCGGCTGCGACCGTTCACCTTGCGGATAAAGTACCCGAGCATCGCCTCGGTCACTTCGAAATCGCTGATCACGCCGTCCTTCAGCGGGCGGATCGCGGTGATCGAGCCCGGCGTCTTGCCGAGCATCTCCTTCGCGACCCATCCCACGGCGTTGCCGTTATCGATGACCTGGTTCGTGCCCTTGCGCACGGCGACCACGGAAGGCTCGTTGAGCACGATGCCCTCGCCGCGCACCGCGACGAGCGTGTTGCACGTGCCCAGATCGATGCCCATATCGACGCTGAACCAGGACAGAAAACGATCGAAGTTCACAGCGAGAGCCTCTCCGCGGAAACGGAGGCGTTGGCGCGGTGCGAGTTGTTCCGTTGGGGTGGCGACGGCTTCCACGGGCGGATTCCTTTCCACGGCTCCGCGTAGGCGCACGACCGGCGCAGACCTCGCGTCGATCGTTGGGGATCGGCCTCCTGGCCTGAATCACTAGAAGTTATCGGATTCTGCCCGACCGTGCAGGTCAAAGGGCTTGAGCCGCCGGTCAGGACGCCGCCGACACCCGCCCTGCCTCCCCCGGAAGCGGGAGGGCGCCGGCCCTATCGCTGCCCGCTGAGCCGGATCTGGTTCGGCTGCTGGAGGGTGAAGGGCGCCGCGGCTCCGGTCGCCGGAGACACCTCGGTCGCCGCCCGCCACATGAAGAAGCAGGCGCCCGCAAGGCACACCACGGCGAAGAACAGGAGCGCCGTATACACGTTGGGCTGGGCGCGTCTCTGCCCGCCGCCGCCCGGCATCTGCATTCCGAACTGACTCATGGGTCGGGCTCCGTGGGTAGGCCGGGTCAGCGGGGGCCGCCGGGGGTTCCGGGGGCGCCGGGGGCACCGGTCCAGACGAGGTCGCCCTTCTTGGCCTCGGTCTTCAGGTTGAAGGTGTCGATCTGGCCCGCCGCCTCGTTCAGCGTGGCGGTGTCCACCGTCAGCCTTCCGATGTACTCGTTCCCGCGGCTGATGCTCAGCTGCATCCCCGTTTGGATCCGGTCAGACGTGCCGGCGTTGATCTGCGCCATCAGCTTCCCGGACACAGGGTCCCGCCGGACGTCCGTGATCCGGGCTTCGACGCGCCCATAGGGCGACGCCGCGCCGCTGCCGCCCGAGGCCAGACGCGTCGAGGTATCCATCTGCCGCTGGAGGTCCACCAGCCGCTCCTGCAGCGCCCGGTTGTTCTCGGTGGCGACCTCCAACTGCCCGGAGAGGTCGTTGATCCGCTCGCCCAACTGGATCTCGCGCTGCGCGTAGAGCAGTTCGTTGTCGCGAAGGTGCGAGACCTCCTGATACATGCTGTCGATCAGCGTGGCCTGCGTCTGGCCCGTCGCGGCGAGCTGGTCGATGCGCGACTGGATCGCGAGCGCGGACGCCTCGGCCGTCTTGGTGTCGGCGAGCAGGCGGCCGTTCTCCAGCGCCAGGCGCTCGTTCTCGCCCTTGATCGCCCGCGCCTCGTCCGCGATGTTCGCCAGCTGCGTCTCCAAGTTCACCTTCTCGACCGAGAACGCGCTGCGCTCATCCTCCAGCTGCCGCTGGTATGACGCGGCGTCCTGACGCTCCTTCTGGAGCGCGGAGGTGATGCGTTCGGCGTTCGTCGAATAGGCCACGGCAAGCGCAGCGAGCAGGATGCTCAGCACCGCGGCGAAGACCGCCATCATCTTGGTCAACCAGTGCACGGTGGACTCCTCGAATCAGATTGGGGGACCGGGTCTGGACCGGCCGCGCAGGGGGGCGCAGGCCCGGCTCTCTGCAAGATACGCACGAGGCGGCGCCGGGATCCCCGGGGGCGGTGAAACCGGCAAGCCTTGTATCTGATTGGGCGGCCCGGCGCCTGTCAACCCTCAGGTCGCCCGAAACCCCGATTTCACTGCCGGTCGGAGGCCTGGGCCGAGGGCCGAGGCACGTTCGGGGGGAATGTCCGGCGGCCGACGTCCGAACCGGCGAGGCGGTCGGAGGCCTTCAGAACCGCCGCGGCGGCCGAGACACGGACGATGCCCGCATCGTCCTTCATGAGGGCCTCCAGTTTGGTCAGGTTCTCGGGCTGGGCGGTCTCCCCGTAGACGTAGGCAGATTGGGCCCGCAGGGCCGGGATCTCGCTCGTCCAGAACTCGTCCGCGATGAAGGCGCCTTGGGGGAAGCCGAGCTGGGCCAGTGAGCCGGCGCAGGCGAGCCGCACTTCCGCCGGCATCCGGAACTCGTCCTTGTAGGCGGTGAGCAGCATCAACTGGTCCCCCGCCCGCTTGTCGCCCACCTGCCCGATGATCTGGGCCGCGAGCGCCGTGGCCTCGAGGTCCTCGGGCCGGCTGGGGTACAGCGCGGCCCGAACCGCTTCGACCGCCTCCGTCTCGCCGAGCTTGATGAGCGCCTCCGCGATCTGCAGCCGCAGGATGCGCACCTGCGCGAGGGGCGCCTTCTTGGGCGTGTCCTTGTCCGATTCCTTGAGCATCGGCACGGCCGAGGGATCGCCAAGTTCGCCCAGAACGAAGGCCGCCTGCGCCCGGACCCGCACGTCCTCGCTCATGAGCATCTGCGCCAGCGGCGTCGGATCGACTCCCGTCGCCGTGCGCATCAGCGCATAGATGGCGCTGGCCCGGACCATGGGCGAGGCGTCGTAGAGCAGGGGCCTCACCTGCGGAACCTTCTCTGTGAGACGCAGTTCGCCGACCGTCATCGCCGCGACCGATCGGACGCCGGGATTGGGGTCCACCAGCCCCGCCGCGACCAGATCCGTCACGCGGCCCGGCGCCGCATGCAGCGCCTCGATGGCGTTGGCGCGGAGCAGCGGGTCCTCGTTCGTGCCGGCCGTGGTCAGCACCACAAGCGCCTGCTCACGGAGGGCGGAGCGATTGAGCGGATCCTGAAACGTCTCCGGCGGCGAGAGTTCGACCTGTTTCTCGGAAGACGTGCACCCTGCCGCCCCCGCGGCAAGGGTGAGGAAGATGGCGCCTGCAATGGTCCGACGTCTGAGTGCTTCTCGGTTCATTTCTGAATCCCCGGATACTTCATCGGGTCAAGATGCGCCGGCGCTGCGCTTCCGGATCACCGCCGGCGCCGCCCCGGCCAGCGAAAGCGCCAGACACCCCCACCCGGCGAGGTCGCCCACCCGGGCGTACGCCGTCGCTTGCTCCGGGTTCACGACCGGCAGCGTGACGGTCATCACGCCCGCCACGCGGGCGGGCGTCTCGGCTTCGGCAGGGTCTTTTCGGCTGTTGGGGCCCGCCTGGGTGACTCTTCCGCGGGCGTCGATGAGGCAGGAAATCCCGGTGTTGGCGGCCCGGATCATCGGCGTCCCGAGTTCGATGCACCGCCAGCGCGCGATGGTGAGGTGCTGCCGCCTGCCGATGTCGTAGACGTTGAACCAGCCGTCGTTGGTCAGGTTGATCAACGCGTCCGCCCGCCGCCGGGGGCCGTCATACACAAGCCGCCGGCAGACCCCCGGCATCGTCGCCTCGAAGCAGATCGGCGTGCCGACTCGGAGCGGGTCGCCGCCCTGAGCCGCGGGGATCTCCAGCGCGACGGGCCCCGCGCCCGGAGCGAGGTCGAATGACATCCCCGGGGCGCCGAGGGCGAGGAGGCGGGCCTCGAGCCAGTCGAAGCGCGAGATGATCGGCATCACTTCCCCGAAGGGCGTCAGGTGGATCTTGTCGGCGCGCTGATCGAGCACCTGCCCGCCCGCGAGCACGAACGCGCTGTTGTGCGAGGCATCCTGCTCGATCCGGATGCGACCCTCGACATCCGGCTCGAAGCGCAGCCCGATCCGCGCGTGCGCCCCGACGAGCATCGGGACGCCGATCTCCGCCTGAAGCGCCATGAGTTCATCGTGGAAGAGCAGCGTGCTGAACGGCGACCCGTTGACCGTGAGGGCCAGGTCGGCTGCGGCTTCCGCCGCGACCGCCTCCGCGTTGAGGGAGAGCCCGGGGAACATCGTCTCCGGCCAGACGATCAGGTCCGGCCGCGGGGATTGCGCCGCCGCGGCGCGAGTCAGGTCCACGAACTCCGCGAAGTCGCGAAGTTGCCGCTCCGGCGTCCAGCCGATCTTGTTGTCCTGGGGAACGTTGGTCTGAATGACGGCGATGGTCCAGTCGTGCTGTCCGGCGGGCGGCGCGCTGCGAAGCGATGCGCCGCCGAAGTGCCCCGCGGCAAAGAGCAGAGGCGCGGCGATCATCGCGGGAAGCCACTTCCTCAGGCGTTCGCGCGGGCCGTCATCCAGCAGTCCCAGACCGCCCACGCCGATCAGCGTCGAGATGACCGCGCTGATCAGGCTGACCCCGAAGGTCCCGATGACGGAGGCGAGCATCGCGTAGCCTTCGGCCGCGATGGCGGGATGCGCAAGCAGATACCACGGGTAGCCGCTGAGCACGATCAGCCCGCGCAGCGTCTCGAGCCCCACCCACAGCACCGGGATGAACACGAAGAGCGCAGCAGGCGCCTGGATCCCGCGACCGCGCGAGAGCCGCGCCGTCACCCATACGAACAGCGCCGGATAGAGCGCCAGATACACGCTCAGCAGCGGATAGCCGGCGATCGTCACGTCAATAAGCCAAAGATGGTGCAGCGCCCACGCCGGAATCGACGCCGCGCCCGCCACCAGCGCGCTCGCGAGCGGCCGCGGCGAGGCGAGGCCGATCCAGATCAGCGGCGCCGGCGCGAGAAACACCACCGGCCACCACGCCGCCCCCGGCACGAACGCCAGCGCAAACAGCGCAGCGTGCAGCAGCCCCAGCAGCGCGGAGGCTTGGATTGGCCGATTGTTCATCCACCGCCGGATCATGGCGCGGAGTGTACGGCCGCCGCGGCGTCCGGACCCGCCATCGACGCCGCCCCGGAGTGTTCAGTCAGCGCGATCACTTGCCCGCGAAGTCGATCACGCGCGCGATCTCGTTCCGGAGGTCGTGCCTCCGCACGACGCGATCGAGCATCCCGTCGCGCAGCAGGCTCTCCGCCCGTTGGAAGCCCTCCGGTAGGTCCTGCCGGATCGTGTTGCGGATCACCCGCGGTCCCGCGAACCCGACCAGCGCCTTCGGCTCCGCGAAGATCACGTCACCCAGCATCGCGAACGACGCCGAAACGCCGCCCGTCGTCGGATCCGTCAGCACGGAGATGAAGAGACCGCCCGCAGTGTCGAAGCGCGCCAGCGCAGCGCTCGTCTTCGCCATCTGCATGAGCGAAAGCCCCGCCTCCTGCATGCGCGCGCCGCCCGAGCAACTCACGATGATCAGCGGCAGATCGCGATCCGTCGCCGCCTCGATCGAGCGCGTCACCGCCTCGCCCACCACGCTGCCCATCGACCCCATCATGAACGTGAGATCGAGGCAGCACAGCACCGCGGCTCGTCCCTTGATGAACGTGCGCCCCGTCAGCACCGCTTCCGCGCGCCCCGTTCGCTGCTGCTCGGCCGCGAGCCGCTCCGGATAGGGCTTCACGTCCGTGAACGAAAGCGGATCGCCGCAGCGCAGCTCCGTGCACATCGGCTCGAACGAGCCCGGATCGCTCAGTTGCGCCACGCGCTCGACGGCCCCGATCCGAAAGTGATGTTCGCACTCCGGGCACACGTGGAGATTCGCCTCCATGCGCTTCCGGTACAGCATCTTCTCGCAGGCCGGGCACTTCAGCCACAGGCCCTCGGGAATCAGCGATCTCTTGTTCTCAACCTTGACGTCGGTCCACGTGCGGGCGACGAGTTGAGTCATGCTCCTGGCCTCTCGATGAATGCGCTTCTTTTTCGTTGCGCCTCGCGCCTGCGCCCCGGGACTCCGGAACCCCGGAATCCGCGCAAGCCTGCGAGTCGCTCAAAGCGCCGCGTGCATGTCGATCTTGGGCCGGCGGGCCTGAACCCGCCGGGGAAATGCTCACTTCAATCCCGCGCCGCCGACGCCCAGACACCCGTCCGCCGATCGTCCAGCAGCGATTTCAGCCGCGCCCGGGGAATCTCCGCCCGGAACACCGCTGCGCCTTCTTCGTCAAGCAACCTTCGCAGTTCTGTCGGCGGCGAATCCTCGAGCCACGCCCGCACCACGGCCCGCGCCAAGGGCCGCAGCGACACCGCCACCGCCTCCCGCCCCGCCTTTTCCGCGGCCCGGGCCAGCGCAGGCAGAATCCGCTCCGCGGCTTCCTCGATCGACTCCCCCTCCGGCGGAGTCACGGAAGAGGGATCCTCCCGCCACGCGCCATACGCCTTCGGATACCGATCGAGCAGTTCCGATTCCAGCAGCCCCTCCCACAGCCCCAGATCCACCTCCGCCAGGCCGTCAACCTTCCGCGGCCGCGGACCCCCGCCCTGAGCCGCCAGCCGGGCCGAATCCACCGAAGCCTCGTCCGGGGCCGTGAGAACCATCCCCAGGTCCCCGACCGCCGCGCGGCTCCAACCCTCCCGAACCGCCTCCCGCCCGCGATCGCTCATCGCCAGGTCGGTCTGGCCCTGCAGCCGTCCGGCCTCATCCCAGTCGGTGCTGCCACAGGGCAGCAGGACAATCTGGATGGTGGATGGCTTGGCCATTGGAGTGGGGTGGGCGTCGCGGCCCGGGTCGGCAGGGCGGGGGAAGGATACCAGTGCCGACCGAGGGCAACCAATCCCAGGCGGGACCCGTCAGCCCGACCTCAGGGCCGCGATCGCCTGCCGCCTCTCGCCCGGGGAACGTCCGAAAACTGCGCTCGCCGCGACCAGAACGTCGCACCCGGCCTCCCGGGCGCGGGCCGCGTTCGCGGGACTGACCCCGCCATCGATTTCCAGCCTCTGGTTCGGCCGAAGCCCCGGTTTCACCATCCTTGCGGTGTCGAGCGAGGATTCGATGAACGCCTGGCCGCTGTATCCCGGATTCACGCTCATCACCAGAATCAGGTCAAACGCGGGCAAATAGGGCAAAATCAGCGTCGGATCGGTGGGGGGGTTGATCGCCAGCCCCGCCGTCATGCCCGCCGCACGGATCTTCTCCGCGACCTTCGCCGGGTTGAACCCACGCCCGCCCGGCCCGCCGCCGGCGCCGGTCGCGGCGCGGTAGTCCGGCGACGCCGGCTCAATATGGATCGTCACGTGATCAGCCCCGGCCTCGCGGAACGGCCCGATGCACTGCTCCGGGTTCGTGACCATCAAATGCACATCCAGCATCACCTGCGGGAACGCTTTGCGCAAGGCGCGGCACAAATCCGGCCCCATCGTGAGATTCGGCACAAAATGGCCGTCCATCACGTCCAGGTGGAGCAAATCCGCGACAGACGGGTCTTTTTCGTGCCCCGGACGCGGCAAGACCGTCTCGCACTCCTCCGCCATGCGCGCAAAATCAGCGGAGAGGATGGAAGGGGCGATCAGCGGCAGCCGCGGCGGCGCGGCGAAGAGGTTCGGCATAGGCGCGGGAGGATAGCGGCCCCGCCTCCGCCGGCCCGGGCTACCGCCCAGCCGCCGCGGCGCGGACCAGCGCGTCATACACCGCCTGCCCCAACGCGATTCCGGGCGTGCGCTCCGGGTGCCACTGCACGCCGAGGTAGAACGCCCGCGCCGGGTCGTCGATCGCCTCAATCACGCCATCTTCCGCCCGCGCCAACACGCGGAGCCGCCCCGGATCGCTCACCGCCTGCCGGTGGTGGCTGGTGACGAGTCCGGCGACCACCACCGGATGCGCCGCGGCGGGGCGCACGTTGTGGGGCCGGTCGTGCCGGTGGTCCTCGTGCGATGGGACATCGTCCGGCATGTGCTGGTTCAGGCGCCCGCCGGCGTGCAGCGCCATGTACTGCATGCCGAGGCACACGCCGAGCACGGGCGCCGCCGGGCGGGTTTCCCCGAGGCGTTTCAACAGGCGGAGTTCGTATTCCTGGCGCACCGGGTCAACGGGAACCGCCATCGGGTGCGTCTTCTCGCCGAAATCCTCCATCAGCGGGTCATCGCCGCCGGAAAGCACGAAAGCGTCGCACAACGCGGCGTGGGCGGGCGCTAGGTGGGGCAGGGGCGGCAGGAACAGCGGAAGGCCGCCCGCCCGCGCCACAGCCGCGGCATAGGGCATCCGCCCGATGGCGCGGGTCTCCGAAAGGTCGCAGGTGATTCCGACGACAGGCTGCTGGTGTCGCGGCGATGTGCGGGCGGGGCTCACGGCGTTCATATCGACCGGGGCCGGGGGCGAAAGTCAAGGAAGCGCCCGCGCGCCAGGCCGGCCGCGGCGCGGCGGGCGCGGCGGCCGTTTCCGCCGCGGCATTGCGGGAAAGTCGCCCCTCTGGTACGTTCCTACATGGCAACCCACCGCACAGAGGCCGCTTCCCAGCAGTCGAAGATCGTCGCCGAGGGCATCACTTTTGACGATGTCCTGCTCATTCCGCGCCGCAGCGGCGTGGTTCCGTCCGCCGCGGACACCGGCACGCTGCTCACGCGCTCGATCCGCCTGAACATCCCGCTCATCTCCGCACCGATGGACACGGTGACGGAATCCGCGCTCGCGATCGCGCTGGCGCAGGAGGGCGGAATCGGCATCATCCACAAGAACATGCCGGTTGATGCGCAGGCGCGAGAAGTGGACAAGGTGAAGCGCTCCGCCAGCGGCGTGATTCTGGATCCGATCACGCTCGGGCCGGAGGATTCCGTGGGCGATGCGAAGCGCGCGATGGCGCGCTTCAACGTTTCCGGCTTCCCCGTGACGGAGAACGGCTCGGCGGGTTTGCGCACGAAGGGCAAGGTGGTCGGCATCCTCACGCGGCGGGATCTCAAGTTCACAGAGGACGACGCCGCGCCCGTGAAGAGCGTGATGACGGGCAAGGGACTCGTGACCGCGCCCGCGGGCTGCACGCTGGAAGAAGCCAACCGCATCCTCAACAAGAACAAGGTGGAGAAACTCATCCTCGTGGATGATCGCGGGCAATTGGCGGGGCTCATCACGCGGCGCGACATCGATCGCATGAGCCAGTTCCCGCGGGCGTGCGTGGATGCCCGCGGGCGGCTGCGCTGCGGCGCGGCGGTGGGCGTGCACCAGTATGAGCGCGTGGAGGCGCTCATCGGCGCCGATGTGGATGTGATCATCGTGGACACGGCGCACGGCCACAGCGAGAACGTGCTGGAGACGGTGAAGAAGATCAAGGCGCAGTGGAAGATCGAAGTGATCGCGGGCAACATCGCGACGGCGGACGCCGCGCGGGATCTCATCTCCGCGGGCGCGGACGCGGTGAAGGTGGGCATCGGCCCCGGCTCCATCTGCACCACGCGTGTGGTGACGGGCGTGGGCGTGCCGCAGATCACGGCGGTGATGAACGCGGTGTCCGCCGCGGAGGGCGCCGGCGTGCCGGTGATCGCGGATGGCGGCGTGCGGTCATCCGGCGATATTGCGAAGGCAATCGCCGCGGGCGCCGGCAGCGTGATGCTCGGCTCGCTCTTCGCGGGGCTGGATGAATCCCCGGGCGAACTCGTGATCAGCCAGGGCCGGCGCTACAAGAGTTACCGCGGCATGGGCAGCGAGGGGGCGATGAACGCGGGCTCGGCCGACAGGTACAGCCAGGCGGATCGATCGGCCGCGGCGTCGCGCAACGGCGCGCCGCCGCAGGTGAAGTTCGTGCCCGAGGGCGTGGAGGGGCTGGTGGCCTACCGCGGCTCGCTGGCCGAGTTCGTCTACCAGATGGTGGGCGGCCTGCGCAGCGCTATGGGCTACTGCGGCTGCCCGACGATCGAGGACTTCCGCCGCGAAACCCGCTTCGTGCGCACCACCGCGGCGGGCGTGGTCGAAAGCCACCCGCACGACATCCGCATCACGAAGGAATCGCCGAACTACATGGTGGAATCGATGCGGGTGTAGTGCCAGATCGGGGTGCGTTGTTGAGCCCGGCACGGCGCGCATCACTCAAGAAACGGCGCGTCCACGTCGGAACCGGCCAATGAGCCAGATGAGCCCGCCGGCAAGTGTTGTGGCGATGAGAGCGCCGGGCGCCCCGTAGAACAGGGGCCCGAAGATGAACGTCAGCGCGGAGAGCGCATCCTGACTCAGGTCGACGGTGAGCGCCTTGAATGACATCGCCGCGCTCCAGGCCAGTCCAGCGAGCGCGGCGAGGTAGGCGTGCTGACTCCACCCGCGGACGACGATGCGCCAGAAGCACCAGTTGACGACATAGGGCGACGCCATCGCGGCTGCAAACATGATGAGGGCGAGCACCGCGAACAGATCGACCGTTGTCGTCTGGCGCGCGAGGCGCCAGGTGGTTAGCCCGCCGACGATCACAGCGAAAGCGAGGTGGACAATCAGCACCCATTCGCGGGCCAGCGCAGATTGCTTCGCGCGCCGGCGACGGCTCCCGCACTCGGGACATTGGCGATTGCCCAGTCCCTCAAGGTCATAGCCACACTTGGCGCAGACGAGCGTCATGGAAGTCCTCGCGTCACGCGATGAAGCGTCAATCAACGCCTGAACGGTAGAGGTCAGTCCGAGGCTGCGTCGGCGGCTTGTTTGTGGATTGACTGGCCGCCGGTATGCTTGGCGGCGGCAGAGGAAAGGGAGACCCTCCCGGGGGCGGGGGCGGGACCAGGGAGTCAGGCGACATGCGGAACGAAGCATCGGGACGGGAACGCGGGATCGGTGTGCGCGCAGCGGCCATGGCCCGTTGCGCTTCGGCCGTCATCGGCGCGTTGGCGATGGTCGCGGGGCTTGCAGCCCCCGCCGCGGCTTCCGCCTCCTCCCTATTGCCCATTGCCTGTTCCCTATTGCCTGCCCTCACCATTGCCCATTCCCCATTGCCCCCGCCCCCCGACTACGACTTCCAGTGGGCGATCGTCGGCGACCCCGGCAATACGCCGTACATGGGGGAGCACGGGGAGCAGGCCAAGAACGTTCGAGGGCGAGGCCGCGTGGACTACACCTACCGGATCAGCTGCTTGGAGTTGACCAGCGCCCAGTGGCTGCCCTTCATCAACACCTTCGCCAAACAGTCAGACAGCCCATTTTCCTTCGGTCGGCCCTCGGCTTCCGGCTTGGAGGAACTGCCCGGCCCCCGTGGCCACTGGAGGCTCGATCCGGACATCCCGAACGCGGCCATGGTGCCGGTCACGGGCATCAACTGGTTCGAGGCTGCCATGTACTGCAACTGGCTGAACAACGGCAAGCCCACTGACATTGACGACATCATGGACGGCGCCTACGAACTCCTGAACGATGACGGAACGCCCAATCTTGCCGCGACGCGCGCTCCCGATGCGCAGTTCTTTCTCCCCACGCTTGATGAGTGGGTGAAGGCGGCGCACTGGGATCCGCACAAGTTCGGCCCCGGCGCGGGCGGCTGGTGGGCCTATCCGACCACCTCAGATGATGAGCCCCTCCCTGGCTTGCCCGGCTCGGGAGAGACGAGCGCCGGCGACTTTCTCCCAACCCTGCAAGAGCGTCTGATCCCACTCGGCTCCTATCCGGACGTCATGTCGCCGTGGGGTCTGTGGGACGCGAGCGGCGGAACAAGTGAGTGGGTTGAGGAACGCTTTTTCGGCAACACGCGTGGGCTGGAAGGAGCGGGTGCCGGCGTCGACTCGTGGCTCATGTTCGACCATGTCGGATACGTTCAGGATACGACTCCGATGGGCGGTGGAGATGGGTTCCGGGTCGCATCCGTTGTTCCTTCGCCCGCGGTCGTGTTCATGTTCGCACCGTTCGGCGCCCATTTCGGGCTCTCCAGGAGGCATCGCAATGCGTCACTTCCTAAAGCATGCGTCTGCGTTCACGGCAGTCTTCGCCATGACCGGCTTCGCACTGGCCGGCGATGATGCCGTCACGATCAGGGTGTACACGGGGTCGTTTGATGGCAATGGGGAAATCATTGACAACAGCGAGTCCATACATACGGATATGACTTGGGACTCGGACACGCCAATCACCTTTGGCGCAGGCGGATTGCCCGCAATCACGGATGGCGGCGGCTTCACGAGGATCAACATCTTCGCGACATCGGAACACGATCTCGGCTTGATCACGGTGCGGGGCTCCGGCACAAGCAACGTGCACCTGATCATCGGCAACGAGACCCGCGCTACAATCACTGCGCCGAGCGGCGATTTCGCAAGGGACGGCAAGGGCATCGTTGCGCAACGCTCGGTCCGCCTCAAGATGAGCATCGCGCGCGACATTCGGGCGAACGTGCTCTGCACCGACATCCGCCGCATCGACGCCGATGGCTCGCACATCGCCGGCGACATACAGGCGTCGGCGCACGGGCCGAGGATGGTCTGAACCTGCCCACCTCCGGTGGACGTAATGAATATATCAGCGTCGGCTCGCCTCGAACTGTTCGGGGCTGAGGTAGCCGAGACTGGAGTGGATCCTCGTCCGGTTGTAGAACGCCTCGATGTACTCGAAGATCGCCGACCGCGCCTCCGTGCGGGTGGCGAACTCGACGTCGCTCATCAGCTCCTTCTTCAGCGTCGCCCAGAACGACTCCTTGGGCGCGTTGTCGTAGCAGTCGCCC
>CAZGVW010000077.1:0-4171 GCA_964529265.1 uncultured Phycisphaeraceae bacterium | reverse complement strand
TCGAGGCCGTCCTCGGCTGGGCCGACCTGATCGTCGCGTTGGAGGAACTTGATACGACCGAGTGCGGAGACAACATCGGATTCTTCAGAGGCTTTGAGTACCGCATCACTCCGGTCCGCGGCAACGCGCCCGAAACACTGCGATGCCTTGGAGTGGACGGCGATCCGCTGGTGGCGCACGGCGTCACCGAGGGCTACACCTTCCAGTTCGAGGTGGCGGATCCGTGCCCGGCGGATTTGGATGCAGACGGCGTGGTGGGTAGCGCGGACACAGCGTCTCTGCTCGGCGTCTGGGGGGATCCCTGCCCGGATCCACCGTGCATCTGCCTCGCCGACCTGAACCACGACGGCATGGTCGGTTCATCCGACCTCGCGATCCTCCTGGCTACATGGGGATGCGGCGGTGAATCCCTCATGGGCGGCGGCCTCCCGCCCGTTGTCGAGCACTACGAGTTCGAGAGCGTCGAGGACTACATGAACTGGCTCAACTCCCTCAGCGAGTCGGAACTCATCGACCACATCGTCGAAGTCATCGAATGGCTCACGTCCTGAAACACGAGGCGCGCGCGAATAGAATTGGCGAGACCCGGCCGCGTGACGCGGCCGGGCTTCCGCCGGTCACACGCCTTCCCCGCATTCCACATTCGACCTTCCACCGTCCATCCCATGCGCGTCGTCGTCACCAG
The DNA here is from genome assembly GCA_964529265.1 of uncultured Phycisphaeraceae bacterium. Taxonomy (GTDB): domain Bacteria; phylum Planctomycetota; class Phycisphaerae; order Phycisphaerales; family UBA1924; genus CAZGVW01. The sequence continues at coordinate 3,486 of CAZGVW010000077.1, read as the reverse complement.
AAAAACACCCGGGACCTACGACATCCCCGGCGCCGAGGTCGTGATCGGCCCCGAGGAGGGCCTTCTCGACCCCGCGCGGCTGCGCGAGTTCGTGGCGCGGCACGCGCCGATGCAGGCTCTCGTCTCCATGTACCACGACCGGGTGGACGCCGCGCTGCTCGACGCCGCGGGGCCGCACCTCAAGGTCGTGAACAACTTCGCCGTCGGGTACGAGAACATCGATCTCGCGGCGTGCGCCTCCCGCGGCATTCTGGTCTGCAACACGCCGGACGCCGTCACCGAAGGCACGGCGGACATGGCCTGGGCGCTCCTCCTTGCCGCGGCAAGGCGGCTGTCCGAGGCCGATCGCTTCACGCGCAGCGGCGCGTGGGCGAAGAAGGGCGCGCTCGGCATGACGGAACTGCTCGGCCTCGATATCGCCGGCCGCACGCTGCTCATCGTCGGCGCGGGGCGCATCGGTTACGCCGTGGCGCTGCGCTCGCTCGGCTGGGGCATGCGCATCCTGTACGTCGCGCGCAAGCGCCGCTACGACTTCGAGTTTGCGCCGCTCAACGCCCGCCGCGTGGATCTCGACGACGGCCTGCGCGAGGCCGATTTCATCAGCATCCACGTCCCGATGTCGGAGGAGACGCGCCACCTCATCGATGCCCGCCGCATCGGCCTCATGAAGCCGCGGGCCGTGCTCGTGAACACCGCGCGCGGGCCGATCGTCGATGAGCGCGCATTGGTCGCCGCGCTCCGCGAGAAGCGCATCTGGGGCGCGGGCCTCGATGTCTACGAGCGCGAGCCCCTGCTCGCCGAGGGCCTGGCGGAACTCGAAAACGTCGTCCTCACGCCGCACATCGGCTCCGGCGCGGGCCGCTACCGCGAGATGATGGCGGAGATCGTCTGCGAGAATCTGCGGGCCGTCCTCGCGGGGCGCGAGCCCCGGTTCCTGGTTCGCCCCCCACACCCCCCACATCCCCCACGCCCGCCGCAATCGCCCGCGGCCTGATCTCTGTTCCCCCATCGGGGGGCCTGCCGATATGCAGGGCCGATGTCCCTGCGCGCTCCATTGGCTCCGCGCTTTGATCCCGGCTGGCTGTACGTCGTGCCGGGCGCGGCGATTGTGGCCGCGACGGTCCTCGTCCCCGCGCACGATGACCTCGCCGAAGCCCGCTGGCGCCTCGCGCAGGCGGAGGCCATCGCCGCGCACCGCGTGCAGCGCCTCGAAAACTATTCGCAGTACCTCGATGCGGTCGATCGCGCGGATACAGCCGTCGTCATGGACCTCGCCGCGACGCAACTCAATCTCGTCCCGGCCGACCGCAAGGCCATCCTCACCGCGGCCGATCGCCCGAGGCGCAGCGCCTCGGTCTTCCCCGCGCTGGAGCCCGCGCCGCCGAAGCACACGCCGGATTCGCTTCCTTCCACGCTCCTGCGGCGGCTGACGACGAGCGATCACACGCGCCTCTGGGTGGTCGCCGCGGGCATGGTCGCGATTCTCTATGGCCTGATCACCGGGCTCGGCCGCCAGCGACCCTGAGGCCGCGGGCCGCGAGCCCGCCGCGGCGCCCTATTCCAGCGCCGGCACGATGAACTCCAGCAGCAGGTGCACGCCGACGGCCAGCCCGACCATCCCCAGGATGATCTGCGCGGTCATCACGAGCACGTTCCGCCAGTAGCCCTCCAGCGTCCGCATCCGCACGGCCTTGTAGACCACGGAGACGCCGAACGCGAGGGGGATGATCGTCAGCCACCACCACGCCCCGGTCATGGGCAGGGGGTCGAGGAACGGGCGCCACGCGGGGCTGAGCGTCAGGACATGGAGAGGACCGGCCCCGGTCATCGGATGGGCCCCTCCATGCTCCCCACCACCCCGGACCCCGAACCCGCGGAGGCCCGCCGCCGCCGCCGGGGCGCCCCCCAGCCGGCGTCGATGATCGCAATCGCGTTCAGCATCCCCGCAATGGTCGTGAACAGTGAGCCGACCTCGTTCGTGTGCCCTACGGACTTGGTGCGCAAGGGTTTATGAGTATCGAACCAGTCCGCGGTCTGCCCGATCGGGGGGTCGGCCGCCTTCAGCCGGTTCTGGTGCAGCCAATCCAGCCCGAAGGCGATCGGCCCCGCGGGGGCCTGCCCCACGAACCACCAGATGTCCTCCTTCCGGTCCACCACGTCCACTCCCCCGATAAAGAGCCCCGTCGTGAACAGGCCGAGGACCCCCGCGCCGATGAGGACCCCGCGCCGGGGATCGCCCAGGAACGCGTGTCCGGCCCCCGGCAGCAGGAACCCCAGGATCGCCGCGGCGGGCTGGAACGATTCCTTTTCCACGTCGTGCTCTGGCATGCGGGAGGAGGGTAGGTGGGGGCGGCGGGTGGCGCCGGATTTGACGGCGCCAAAAAGGGCCCCGGCGGGCCCGAATGTCGATTGACAGACGCGCGGCGCGTATTAGTGTACCGCTCAGTTTTGGACCCCGCGTCGGTGGCGCGGGGCCAGGCGGAATCCGGAAGCACACGATTGGCGCCGGCACGCGCGACCGGCAGCCGCACAGCGGTGGTGGGCGCACGAGAGAGTCAGGCCAGAAGCGGAGCGCGGCACACGCGCCGCAAAGCGAGAATCGCCATGATTTTCACCTCGGACGATCGCATGAACGTGGGTGTGGAGGAGGTCAGGGGCCCGGTCGCGGATGGGGCCGGCACCGCCGCAATCGAACTCCCGTGGACGCCGTTCCCGGACGTCGTGATGTTCGACGACGATGACGACGACGAGGAGGAGGCCTTTGACGACGAGGAAGTCTTTGACGACGAGGAGGAGGAATTCGAGGAGTTTGAGGACGAATTTGAGGAAGACGACGATTTTCTGGGCGACGATGAGGACGATTATGAAGTCGACGACGATGAGGGCGACGACGAACTCTGATCCTGCCCCCCCAGTCCCGCGGGCCCTGTGAACCAGCCGCTCAAAGCCCTCCCGTCACGCACCGGAGGGCTTTTTTCATGGCCGGGAAGAAGGACCAGAACGCTCAGAACAGCAGGCCCAAGGTGTGCGGGCCGGACGCCGACCTCATCCCCGGGGGGGCGGAGCGGTACGACAGCGTCGTGGACCGCCGCTCAGGGGTTGATCGCCGGGCCCTGCAGGGCGGAGAGCCGAGCGGGCTCGAGCGCCGCCGCGGCGTGGGCCGGCGCCTCTCCGATTTCTCGAAAGCCGCGGAAGAAGGCGAAATGACGCCGGAGCAGTTCCTGTTCCTCGCGGCCATCGACGGCTTCAAGCGCGCCAACCACAAGACCTTCCCCTCGTGGACGGACGTGCTCGAGGTCATCCGTCTCCTCGGCTACCGCAAGACCTGCCGCAGCGCCCTCAACCTCCCCCAGGCCGAAGACTGGACGGAAAAGCCGGATGCGCCGGCGAATGTGCGGGAGAAAACCGCGTGAGCGCGGCAGGCAATAGGGAATAGGCATATAGGCAAGAGCAGAGAGCGCGCAGTCCTGCCGGCATGCGCCGCGT
>CAZGVW010000076.1:0-19627 GCA_964529265.1 uncultured Phycisphaeraceae bacterium | reverse complement strand
GAGGCGGGCGACGGACTGGCGCGCGAGTTCGACGCGGCGGCGGGCTTCCTGACCGGGGCGGTGGATGGAGGATGGGTTGGCCCAGGCGGAGGTCATGGCCTCGCGGGCGGCTTCGATGGCCTCCGGGAGGGGCTGCGTGGTGGCGTTGGAATCGAGGTAGACGGTCACGGGGGCATGGTAGCGGGGGGAAACGGGAGACTCACGAGGAAAACGGCGGACAGACCATGCAGGGGATACGCGTGCGCGTGGGGGACGAGCACACAGGCTCGGTTCAGCACTGGCGCCGCGTTGCGGCTCCAGTGGCGCCGCCTTGGTGGCTCCGGGTGGCGCCCCGTGTCGGGAGGAAGTCAGTGCTTCACGGCGACTTTTTTGGGTTTCGCGGGGCGTTTGGCGCGGAGCCAGTCGTGGAGTTTTCTGGCGGGCCAGGTGTTGATGCATTGTGCGGCGGGGAGCCACCCGCGGCGGGCGGTGACGACGCCGAAGCGGAGGTTGTCGAAATCGGGAATGGTGTGGACGTCGCAATCGATGGCGATGAGTGCGCCGGCGTCGGTGGCGGCGCGGACGTGGACATCGCGGAGGTCGAGGCGGGCCCAGTGCGCGTTGACTTCGAGCGCGGTGTGGTGCTCGGCGGCGGCGGCGACGAGGGCCGAGATATCGGGAGTGAGGCCCTCGCGGCGGTTGATGAGGCGGCCGGTGGGGTGGCCGATGATGTGGACGAGCGGATGCTTGATCGCTTTCAGGAGGCGCTTCGTGGCCGCGGCGGGATCCTGCTTGAGCGTCCAGTGGGGTGAGGCGACGACGATATCGAGTTGGGCGAGGAGATCGTCGTCGTAGTCGAGCGCACCGTCGGTGAGGATGTCCACCTCGGTTCCGGCGAGGATGGTGATGCCTTTGATCTTCGAATCGGCGGCACGGACGGCGTCGATGTGGGCGAGGAGGCGCTCGGCGTTGAGGCCGTTGGCGACGATCTGGCTCTTGGAGTGATCGGTGACGGCGATGGTGTGGAAGCCGCGGGATTTCGCTGCTTCGGCGAGTTCCTCGATGGAGAGGGCGCCATCGGAGGCGGTGGTGTGGGCGTGAAGTTCGGCGCGGATGGATTCGAGCGAGACGAGGTCCGGGACGTGGCCTTTCCCGCCGATCGAGCCTGGCTTCAGATCGATTTCGCCGGAATCCTCGCGCATCTGGGGGGGGATCCAGGGAAGGTCGAGGGCTTCGTAGATGTCTTCTTCGGTCTTGCCGGCGACGGGTTTAATGCCGCGGGACTGGGGGGGCGTGTCCTCATCGTCTTCCGGGAAGAGCCCGTATTCGTTGAGTGTGAGGTTGCGCTTGAGGGCGCGTTCGCGGAGGCGGATGTTGTGCTGTTTGGAGCCGGTGAAGTAGAGGAGGGCGGCGCCCCATGAATCGGGCGGGACGACGCGGAGATCGACCTGCATGACGTGCGCGCCGGCGCCTCCCCCGGAACCGAGATCGGCGCGGATGCGGACGGAGGACTTGTTCTCGCCCGCGGCGAGGACATCGGTGACTTCGGGCATGGTGCGGAAGGCTTCACTGACGGGCGCGGGGTCCTTGGTGGCGACGAGGATGTCGATATCGCCGATGGTGTCGCGTCCGCGGCGGAGGGAGCCGGCGGCGGCGCACTGCCTGACGTTCTTGATGGCGGAGAGGCGCTCGACGTAGACATCGGCGATCGCTGCGGCGACGCCGAGGGGTGTGCGCGCGCCGGTGGATTCGGTGAAGGCGAGGGCGCGCTTCATGTTCTCGACGGTTTTCGCGCCCATGCGGGAGACGTCGAGGATCGCGCCGTCTTCGATGATCTTGCGGAGGTCGTCGATGGAGGTGACGCCTTTTTCCTGCCACATGGCGCGGACGGTCTTGGGGCCGACGCCGGGGATGCGGAGGATGTCGAGGAGGCCGCGGGGGGCTTCCTTGAGGAGGTCTTCGCGCTCCTTCATCTTGCCGGTCTTGACGAACTCCTGGATTTTGGCGGCGATCTTGGCGCCGACGCCGGGGATGGCCTTGAGGGCTTCGAGGTCATCGGCGATGGCGGCGATATCGCCGGGGTAATCGGCGATGGCGCGGGCGGCGCGGCTGTTGGCGCTGGCGCGGAAGGAATCGGCGCCGGTGAGTTGGAGGAGTTCCGAGATTTCTTCGAGCGCCGCGGCGAGGCGCTGGTTCACGCTCATGCGCTGAGGATATCCGGCGTGGTCAGGCGACGTCCGCGAGGCCGAGCGTTTCGCCGTGGGCCTTGAGGAGGCGCGTGCGCAGCAGGGTTTCTTCGGGCGCGGCGAGCGCGGGGGAGCGATCGATCCAGGCGGCGGCGTCGCGGCGGGCCATGAGGAGGAGGTCGAGATCCTGCGGGAGATCGGCGGCGCGGAAGGGGGCGAGGCCGGACTGTCGCGCGCCGAGGAGTTCGCCGGGGCCGCGGATTTCGAGATCGCGCTCGGCGAGGCGGAAGCCATCCGTAGTTTCGAGCATGACCTTGAGGCGCGACTGGGATTCTTCGGTGACGGGCTCGGCGATCAGGACGCAGAGGCCCTTGCGCCGGCCGCGGCCGATGCGGCCGCGCAATTGATGGAGTTGTGCGAGGCCGAAGCGCTCGGCGTGCTCGACGACCATGATGGAGGCGTTGGGGACATCGACGCCGACTTCGATGACGGTGGTGGCGACGAGGCAATCGATCTGCCCGGCGCGGAAGCGGGCCATGAGGTGCTCGCGCGTGGAGCGCTTGAGGCGGCCGTGGATTCCGGCGATGCGCTTGCCGGCGAAGTGGGTGTCTTCGAGGCGCTTCACGGTGGAGCGCACGTCGCGCAGGCCGCCGGCGGATTCGGATTCGACGGCGGGGACGACGATGTAGGCCTGCTCGCCCTGGTCGATGCGCTCGCGGATGTAGGCGTAGACGGTGTCGGAAGTATCGAAGGGGACGAGTCTGGTGGTGACGGGCTTGCGACCGGGGGGAAGGCCCTTGATGGTGGAGACATCGAGGTCGCCGAAAACGGTGAGGGAGAGCGTGCGCGGGATGGGTGTGGCGGTCATGACGAGGACGTGGGGCGCGAGGCTGGCGTCTTCGCCCTTGGCGCGGAGGCGGGCGCGCTGGTGGACGCCGAAGCGGTGCTGCTCATCGATGACGGCGACGGCGAGGGACTGGAAGCGGACGTGCTCGGTGAGGAGGGCGTGGGTGCCGACGAGGATGTCGATGTCGCCCCGGGCGGCGTCGGCGAGGAGGCGCTGACGATCGGGGCCGATGACGGCGCCGGTGATGAGGCCAATGGAGACATCGGAGCCGCGGAGGAGTTCAGTGAGCGTGGCGAAGTGCTGCTCGGCGAGGAGTTCGGTGGGCGCCATGAGCGCGGCCTGGTGGCGCGAAGCGACGGCCATGAGCATGGCGTAGAGCGCAACGACGGTCTTTCCCGCGCCGACATCGCCCTGGATGAGGCGGTTGGCGGGGGTGGGTTTCTGGAGATCCGCGGCTATTTCGGCGACGGCGCTTTCCTGGCCGGTGGTGAGGGCGAAGGGGACGCGCTTGCGGATGTGGTCGTCGATGGTTTTGGTGAAGCGGAGGGCGGGGGCCTTCATGGTGCGGCGCTGGTGGGCGCGTTTCATGTGGACGCCGAGTTGGAGGAGGAGCAGTTCGTCGTAGGCGAGGCGGCGGCGGGCCTCCGCGGCTTCTTCGAGATCCGCGGGGCGGTGGAGCATGCGGTAGGCGTCGGCGAGGGAGGGGAGGGCGCGCTCGCGGCGGAAGGGCTCGGGAAGGTGGTCTTGGAGCAGCGGCAGCGCGGCGTCGAGGCAGGATTCGATGGCGGCCTCGATGGCGCGCGAGGTGAGGGCTTCGGAGGCGGGGTAGATGGGGCGGATGCGGGCTTCGAGGGCGTCGGGATCGGTTTCGTCGGGGAGGGCTTCCCACGCGGGATTGGCGAGTTGGAGGTTGGCGCCGAGGCGCTTGGAGCGGCCCTGAACGCGGAGGCGCATGCCGGGATGGATGCGGCGGCGAAGGTAGGCGCCGTTGAACCAGACGAGGTCGAGGCGCGCGGAGTGGTCCATGAGGACGGCTTCGAAGCGCTGGCGGCCGGGGCGCCCGGCGACGCGGGTGGCGGTGACTTCGCCGCGGGCAGTGATGATTTCGCCGGGCTTGAGGTCGCTGATGGCGGTTTCGGCGGCGTGGCGCTCGTAGCGGGTGGGGAGCGTGTGGATGAGGTGCGCGATGGTGGGCATGCCGAGGCGGCGAAACTCGGCGCCCTTGCGCGGACCGACGCCGGGGAGGACCTCGATGGGCGTGGTGAGGCGGATGGCGGCGGACTGGTTGGGTCGCGCGATGGCGGACATGGGTTCGGGAGAAGGAGAGCAGGGAGCGGTGGCGGGGGCAAGTTGGGCGCATGAAAAAGCCCCGCGAAGGCGCGGGGCTTGTGAGAATTGCGAGATGTGAGCCGGACTCAGTTGCCGGCGCTGGCGATGATGACGATTTCGACGCGGCGGCTGTCCTTCTTGGAGCCTTTGGGCTGGCTGGGGCCGTAGGCCGCGGCATACATGCGGTTCTGGCTGACGCCTCGGCTGGCGAGGTATTCCTCGACGGCGAGGGCTCGTTCGGCGCTCAGGCGCTCGTTGGACTTCCAGCCGCTCTTCTTGATTGGATCGGTGTCGGTGTGTCCGGCGATGCGGACGCCGCGGCCGGAGTAGGAGGAGTTGAGGACTTCGGCGATGCGGTCGAGCGTCTGCTTGGCGCTGGACTTGAGTGTGGCCTTGCCGGAATCGAAGAGGACGTCTCCGGCAACATCGACGACGAGTTCGCCGCCGCGCATGCTGGTGGTGACGCCGGTGAGGCCTTCGAAGCCGGTGCTTCCGCCGGTGGGGCGGTTGGAGGCGGAGCGGAGTCGCTCTGCCTCGCCGCGGAGGGCGGAGGCGTCGCGTGATGCGGCGTCGGCGCGGGTTTCGGCGTCGCGCAGCGCGGTTGAGAGTTGATCGTTGGCGGCCCGGAGATCCATGTTCTCCTGCTCGAGGAGATCGGCCCGCTGCTGCAGATCGCTGCTGCAGCCGACAAGGCCCATTGAGCCGCCCGCGGCGACGCCGGCGATCACCGCACGACGCGCCCATCGGCAAACCTTCGACATCCATCCGTGACTGATCATTCGCGTGCCTCCGTGGAGAATGAGCCCCATCCTTCGGGCTCGCCCGGCGCTCCGACCGGGCGTGTTGTGCTCGCCGATTTGCCCGCATCGATGCGGGAGCGAATCGCCGCTGCTCAGGGACTCAACTGTTCTGCGGCTGGTTTGTCAAGCGCAGCGAGCCGCGGAAGGGCGGGCCGCTGACATCACCATCGGCCGTTTTCGCTGTGAACCGCGAGAGAAAAGGCGCGGGGGCGGTGGTCAGGGGAGGTCGACGGGGCGTCTGAGAATCGCGGAGAGGGCGAGTTCGAAGAGGGGGCGCGCGTAAATGATGAGGAGGGTGGCGGCGGCGAGGTGAGGTCCATAAGGGAGAGCGGTCCCCGCGCGGCGGAAGAAGCGGCTCATCACGACGCTGAGGAGGGTCCAGGCGATGCCGAAGAAGGGCGCGACGAAGAAGGCCAGGAGCGGGTCGATCCACCCGAGGACGGCGCCGACGGCGGCGAGGAGGTGGACGTCGCCGAGGCCCATGGCCTCCTTGCCGAGGGCGAGGGTGCCGAGGATGCGGGCGGCCCAGATCACCCCCCCACCGACGAGCAGGCCGAGGAGCGAGGCGCTGAAGGCGGCGAGCCAGAGGGGGGGCTCGGCGTCGGCGGGCGCCAGGCGGGTGGCGGCAAGCCAGCCGGCGGCGGCCAGGAGCGCGACGGGGGACAGGAAGATGAGTTCGCGGCCCATTTCGCGGCGGGCGTGGGGGTACTGGATCCAGATGGGGTCGCCGCCGTGTGCGGCGCCGCCGGGGGCGAGGCGTCGGAGCAGGACGCCCGCGAGGAGGCCGATGGCCATGCCGAGGAACATGCCCTCCATCGGGCGCTTCACGCGGAGGCCGAGGGAGAAGCCCAGGAGCATCGCGGCGATGGCGGGGCCGGTGAGGAGGAGGACGCGGAACATGACGGGGCCGAGGCCCTCGCCGGGGGGCTCGGGAGCGCCGGGCTGCGAGGAATCCGCGGACCGCTTCGTGGCTTCGGCTTCCCAGGCTTCGTAGTCGGCGAAGCTGCGGCGAATCAGTCCCGCGGCGAGGAGGGCGCAGGCGATGGCGAGGCCGAGGCCGGCGCCGAGGGCGAGGCCGGTCCAGTGCCAATCGAGGGTGGGGATGGTCCAGCGGTGGGCGCTGAGGGGGCGGAGGCCGCCTCGGGAGAGGGAGAGCCAGAGGGCGTGCGCAGGGTGAACGATGAGCGCGACGCCGGCGGTGATCCAGGGAAGCGCGAGGGGAATGGTGAAGGTGCGCGCATCGACGAGGGTCATCGCGATGAGCGATGAGATGAGCAGCAGGATGAGCGCGAACATGGGCCAGACGTGGACGAGGCGCTCGCGGGCCCAATCGGGCTCGAGGAGGCGCATGTTGACGTTCATGGCCTCGAAGACCGAGGGCTGCATGAACCACATGGCGTGCAGGAGCGCGAAGAGCAGGGCCATCACGAGTTCGACGACGGGGTACTCCGCGGAGATGGGCGAGCGGCAGTAGCGACATTTCCCGCGGAGGAGGACCCAGCCCAGGATGGGGATGTTGTCGCGCCAGCGGAGTTTCGTGCCGCAGGCGGGGCAGCGGGAGGCCGGGAGGACGACGTTCTGGCCGCGCGGGAGGCGGTAGACGAGCACGTTGATGAATGAGCCGACGATGCCGCCCAGGGCGAACATGAAGAGCAGCCCGGCAATGGCGCCCGCCCACTGGTACATGCGAAGCGTCTCGAATGAGTCCATCAGAAGGGCGCTTCCTCGTCGCCCCCGGAATCGCCCCCGGAATCGCCCCCGGAATCGCCCCCGGAATGGTCTGGCGCTCCGGGCGCGGCGTCCGCGGCGCTGAGTTCGGTGACGCGCTGCTCGGCCTGGTCGAGGATGCCGCGGCAGCGGCGGAGGAGCGCGACGCCGCGTTCGTAGGCCTTCACGGAGTCTTCGAGGGGGATCTCGCCGCGCTCGATCTTCTCGATGATGTGCTCGAGGTCGCGGGCGGCGTCCTCGAAGGGGATGTCATCGACCGGCTTTGCGCCGGGCGATCGTCCACCATCTTTTGCGCCCGCGGGACGTTTGGTCATTGGTTGAACCGTACATCGGGCGGGGGGCGGGGTCCACGAGAGGGACGATGGGATCAGGGGTTGCGGCGGAAGAGGTCCATTTGAGAGGGGCCGGGGGCGGCGCCGCGCGGGGGAGACTTGCGCGAGCGGCGGGCGGGCGGAGTCGCGGCGCCGCCATCGACGGTGGAGTGGAGCGCGCCATCGGTGAGGCGGGTTTCGATGCGGTCGCCCGGCGAGGCTTCGTGGACTGAGCGGAGGACGCGGCCATTCGGGCCGAGGGTGATGGAGAAGCCGCGGTGGAGGACGCTGGCGGGGCCGGCGATCGCGAGGGCGCGATCGAGGGCCTCGAGGCGTTGGCGGCGGGAATCGAATGCGTGGCGGGCAGCGCGGGTGAGGGCGCGTTTGGCCGGAGCGAGGTCGGCGGCGCGGAGGCGGGCGCGCATGGCGTGGTGGAGGCGGGAGCGGAGGTCGCTGAGGTGGGCGCGGCGGGCGGCGTAGACGGCTTCGGGGCGGAGGCGCGTGAGGCGTGAGGCGAGGCGCTCGAGGCGGAGGGCGCGGAGGTGGGTGATCGCGGCGCCGGCGCGACGGAGGCGGCGATGGAGGTCAGCGACGTGTTTCGTCGGGAGGTTGAGGAGCGCTGCGCGGCGGAGGCGGGCGGCGCTGCGCTCCAGCAGTTCGGCGAGGGCGGCGCGGTCGGGGGTGAGGCGCATGGCCGCGGCGGTGGGCGTGGCGGCGCGGACATCGGCGACGAGTTCGGCGATGGTGACATCGGTCTCGTGGCCGATGGCGGCGACAACGGGGATGGCGCACTCGACGATGGCGTGGGCGACGATGCGCTCGTTGAAGGCCCAGAGGTCTTCGAGCGAGCCTCCGCCGCGGGTGAGGAGGAGGGCGTCGACCCCGAGCGACTTGTGACGGCGGGAAATAGAGCGGATGGCGCGGGCGACGCCGGGCGCCGCGGCTGCGCCCTGCACGCGGACATCGACGATGAGGGCTTCGACGGCCGGGCAGCGGCGGCGCATGGTGTCGAGGCAATCGGAGAGGGCGGCGCCGGTGCGCGAGGTGAGGATGGCGACGCGACGGGGAAAGGCGGGGAGCGGGCGCTTGCGCGGTTCATCGAACCAGCCCAAGGCGCGGAGTTCATCGCAGAGGGCGCGGAAGCGGAGATCGAGCGGGCCCAGGCCCGCGGGCTCGAGAGCGGTGACATAGAGCTGGGTCTGGCCGCGTTTCGGATAGTGCTCGACGCGGCCGGAGGCGACGACCTGACGGCCGTTCTCCGGGCGGAAGGAGACGCGGCGGGCCTGGCCGGCGAACATGACGCAGTTGATGAGGGCGGCGTCGTCCTTGAGGGCGAAATACCAGTGCGTCTGCTCCTTGAAGCCGGAGATCTCGCCGAGGACGCGCACGGGGAGCGGGAAGCCGTCGCGGAGCGCTGCATCGATGCGCGTGGCGAGTTCGGAGACGGTGATGCGGCCATCGTCGTTCCCGTCTCGCTCCCCCACTGCTTCGGCGGGAGGCGGCGCGGAAGCGGCGCGCTCGCGGCGGGCCGGGCTCTGCTCGACGGGCGGCGGGCCGGCGATCTTCGCGGGGTCGAAGAGCGTTCTGGGAAGGCGTGGGGCGTGCGGCGTGTCGTCGCTGCGGGGCATCTGCGCGTCGGTGCTCAGAACTGGATGGGGAGGCCCTCGGCCTTCCACTTCTCGATGAGGAGTTGCCCTTCGACGAGGACGCGCTCGAGACGGATGGCGGCGTCGGTGAGGGAGCGGTAGAGATCGGGATTGACGATGAGTTGCCCGGCGGTGCCTTCGCCGGCGTTGATGCGCGAGGTGATCTGGCGGACGTCCTCCAGGGCGATGGAGATGGCGTCGGCGGTGCGGCGGATATCGGTGACGACGGAATCGAGGCGGGGACCGAGGGCTTCGGACTGCTGCTCGACGCTCTCCGCGGCGGCGCGGACGGCGGCGATGGCCTCGGAGGCTTCGCCGAGGCGCTCGTTGACGCTGCGGACGGCGGTGTGGAAATCGGTGCGGAGCGCTTCGTCGGCGAGCCACTTGTCGGCGTCGGCGAGGACGCGATCGAGGCGGGCGACGACGGTGGTGATGCCGGGGGCGGCGTCGCCGGCATCGACCTGCTCCGGCGTGCGTGGGCCGAGGAGGTCGTAGATGCGCTCGCCGACGCGGGCGTAGGTTCCGCTGAGTTCGGCGACGGAAGCCGCGGCGCGATTGATCTCGCTGAGGCGGTTCTCGATGAGTTCGGCGAACTCATCGAAGATGGTGGAGGCCTCGGCGGTGACGACGTCGCCATCTTCGAGGAACTGGGGGCGACCCTCGCCCCGGACGGGGGTGGTTGAGGTGAGGGCGAGGGCGCCATCGCCGAGCAAACCGACGGCGATCGCGACGCGGGAGTTGCGGGGCACGAAGATATCTTCGCGGATTCTGACGCTGACTTCGACGCCGGGGGTGGGCTCGATAATGGGCACCATGTCGGCGACTTCGCCGATGGGGACGCCGTTGAGCGTGACCCTGGAGCCCCTGACGAGGCCTGCCGCGGTGTCGAGGCGATAGGTGACGGTGTAAGCGCGGTCGGTGAAGATCGAGAGTTCACCGAAGAGAAGGAGGATGAGCACGAGGCCGATGAGGCCGATGAGGGCGGTGAATCCGATGGCGAGGTCGCGAACGGCGGGCTTCACGCGCAAACTCTCCCGGCGCCTATCGGGGCGCCCATTCGCCGGCGTCGATGGAATCGGCGCGCGGGTCCATCAGGCCTCCAAAGAACCGCCGCACCTCGGGCTGCGTGGACGCGGCGATCTCCTTGAACGTGCCCTCGGCGATGATCTTCCCTTCATAGAGCATGACGAGCCAATCCGCCACCTTGCGGGCGCTGGCGAGATCGTGCGTGACCACGATGCCGCTGACTCCCATATCGCGACGGAGCTTGAGGATGAGTTCGTTGATGCCGTCGGCGCGGACGGGGTCGAGGCCGGTGGTGGGCTCGTCGTAGAGCATGAGGGCGGGCTTCAGGATGATGGCGCGGGCGAGGCCGACGCGCTTCTTCTGGCCGCCTGAGAGTTCGGCGGGCATCTTGGGCTGGAAGCCGTCGAGGCCGACGATGCCGAGCGCCTCGGCGACGAGGTTTCGGCGCTCCTCACCGCTCATTTCGGTGTGCTCGCGGAGGGGGAAGGCGAGGTTTTCCTCGACGGTCATGGAATCGAAGAGGGCGGAGTGCTGGAAGAGGTAGCCGATCTGCTTGCGGACTTCCTCGAGTTCGCGCTTGGGGAGGAGGTCAACGCGCTGGTCTTTGAACCAGATCTCACCCGAATCGGGCCTGATGAGGCCGACGATGTGCTTGAGGATGACGGACTTTCCGGCGCCGGAGGGGCCGAGGACGACGGTGGTGCGGCCCTCCGGGAAGCCGCAGGAGACGCCGCGGAGCACCTGCTGGCGTCCGAAGGCCTTGTAGAGATCCACGAGGCGCACGATGTGCCGCGGCGCCGACTCCTGCCCGCGCGGCGCCTCGACGGTCTGACTCTGCGCGTGTGTCGTCACCCGTCTAAGATCGTACCGATGAACGGCGTCGGCGAGCGGCGGGTGATCCACAGGGGCAAGCGCTTTGATTTCGAGGTGGTGTCGCAGCGCCTTGAAGGGGGCGCCGTGATCCAGCGCGAGGTGGTCCGCCACCCCGGGGCGGTGGTGGTGCTGCCGCTGCTTCGGCCGGAGAGCGGGAGGGGCGCGGGCGAGATCGTCCTGATCCGCAACTTCCGCATCGCGATCGGGAAAGACCTGTGGGAGCTGCCCGCGGGAACCCTGGAGCCCGGCGAGGCGCCGGAGGCGTGCGCAGCGCGGGAACTTGAGGAGGAAGCGGGCTACCGCGCGGGGTCGATCAGGCCCCTTGGCGCGTTCTACACGACGCCGGGGATGACGGACGAACTCATGCGGCTGTTTCTGGCGACCGATCTGACGCATGTGGGCCAGCGGCTTGAGGCTGAGGAGCAGATCGAGGCGCATCCGACGCCTGTGGAGCACGCGTTCGAGATGATCGAGAGCGGTGAACTGATGGACGCGAAATCGATGCTTGCGATTCTGCTGGCTGACAGCCGCGGGCTGCTGCGGGGAGGCGCCGGGGGCGCCGGGAAGCCGCGGCCATGAGCATCGCGGACCGGGATCACGAGCGTCGCCGCGGCGGCGGGGGTGGGCGCGGCGGTGGCGGCGGCGGATACCGGGGCGATGGCTTCCGAGGCGTTGTGCGGCGGATCTTCGGCGAGGAGAACCCGCTGACGTGGGCGATCCCGATCGGGCGGGTGTGGGGCATCCGGATCCGCATCCACCTGCTCTTCGTGATCTACATCATCGGGCAGATTCTGTGGTCGATTCCCGATGCGCACTGGGGGCCCTTGTACACCGGCGCCTCGATGGCGACGCTGTTTCTCCTGGTGCTGCTGCACGAGTTCGGGCATTGCTTCGCGTGCCGCGCGGTGGGCGGGGAGGCGGATGACATCCTGATGTGGCCGCTGGGCGGGCTTGCCTCGTGCATGCCGCCGCACACGTGGCGGGCGCACATGATCACGACGGCGGGCGGGCCTGCGGTGAACGTGGCGCTGCTGCCGGTGTTCGCCGCGGCGCTGGCGCTGACGGGGCACTCCGATGCGATTCTGTTCAATCCGTTCGAGCCGGGGCGAACGGTGGCGTTCTTCGGCAACCCGTGGGAGGTGGTGCTGTGGCTGGGGCACTACGTGAACTTCGTGCTGCTGGCGTTCAACGTGCTCGTGCCCATGTACCCGATGGATGGCTCGCGCCTGCTCCACGCGGCGCTGTGGGCGCGCATCGGGCGGCGGCGCGCGATGGAAATCACGGTGAAGGTGGGTCTGGTGTCCGCGGGCGCGCTGGCGGTGCTGGCGCTCCTGAGCAACGAGACACTGCTGCTGGCGATCGCGATCTTGGGCGGGATCATGTGCTGGCGCGAGCGGCAGATTCTGCGCTTCGAGTCATCATCGCCCTATGGCGAGCCCTGGGCCGCGTGGCAGGCCGCGGATGACGATGAGCCCGCGCCCTCGCGCCGGCGCGAGGAGAAGGACCGCGCCCGGGCGGCGAAGGAGCAGGCGGAGCTGGATCGGATTCTTGCGAAAATCGCCGAGCGCGGGATGGGCAGCCTCTCGGGCCGCGAGAAGCGGACGCTGAAGCAGGCCACGAACCAGCGCCGCAAGGGCTAACATCGGCGGCCCGCCCCTCCGAATCACAGACGAACACGCATGGGGATCTACGACCGCGAGTATGTCCGCGTCGGACCGCGCTCCACGAGCGGCGTGGGCGCCATCGGCCTGTGGTCGTTCAACACGTGGCTGATCGTGATCAACATCGCCGTGTTCGTGCTCGACGGGGTGCTTGCGTCGTCGGGCGTGCTGCTCGCGACCGATGCGGGACGATTGCCGCTCAAGGACGCGCCGCCGCATGAGCTGCGCCATCAGGTCGTCACCCAACTGGCGGCGCCGAGCCAGTCACTTCCGGGCGCCGCGGCCCGCATCGTCGTCGATTCCCGTGGCGATCGGCTCAGCGGCGACGCCGTGGCGAAGGCGCGGCTGACTCTGTCCGGGCAGGTGCTGATCGACGGGCGCCTGTACGACCCCGTTGGGGTGCAGCGCACGCTCGTCATGTCGCCGCTGCAGACGCTGTTTCACTTCTCCTCGGGCAAGCTCTTTCACCTGGAGTTCTGGCGCCTGATCGGCTTCCAGTTCCTGCACGGAAACCTCACGCACCTCGTCTTCAACATGATCGGCCTCTATTTCTTCGGGGGCATGGTCGAGGGCTTCCTCGGCAAGAAGAGGTACGCCGCGTTCTACCTCGTCTGCGGCATCTTCGGGGGCTTCTCATACCTGCTGCTCAATGCCCTCGGGCAGTTCGGGATGCGGGTCCCGGGCGTGCTGTTCAACGACATCTACACGCCGCTCATCGGGGCCTCGGCGGGCGTGTTCGGCGTGCTGATGGCCGCGGCCTTCATCGCGCCCAACGCGCAACTGCTCGTGTTCTTCGTGCTGCCGATGCGGCTCGCAACCGCGGTCTACGCGTTCACGCTCATCGCGGCCATCAACCTTCTCACCGGCGGCGCGAACGCCGGCGGCGACGCCGCGCATCTCGGCGGCGCCGGAGCGGGCTTCTTCTTCATCCGCCATACGCACCTGCTGCGGGATTTCTTCGAGGTCCTCGGCCCCTCGCGGCGCGGGAAGGCGGCGCCTGCGCCCGGTGCGCCCCGCCCGGCTCGCCCAGCGCCCGACGACGAGGCGGAACTCGATCGCCTGCTCGCGAAAGTCAGCCGGGAAGGCCTGAACAGCCTTACCGAGGGCGAGCGCCGGACGCTGCGCCGGGCCTCTGAGACGCGACGGCGGCGCTCATGACCGGGGGGGCCCTGTCCTTCGAGATCCGGCACACGTCGGCCTCGTGCGCTGCGCGAATCGGCCGCGTCACCACGCCGCACGGCGGTTTCGATACTCCCGCATTCATGCCCGTGGGCACGCGCGGGTCGGTGAAGGGCCTTCTGCCGCATCTTGTCGCCGCCACGGGCTCGCAAATCGTCCTCGCCAACACCTACCACCTGCTTCTGCGCCCCGGTGACGAAGACGTGCGCCGCCGCGGCGGCCTGCACCGCTTCATGAACTGGCCCGGACCCATCCTCACCGATTCCGGCGGCTACCAGGTCTACTCCCTGAGCGATGTCAGTCGCGTGACGGACGACGGCGTGGAGTTCCGCTCCGTCGTGGATGGCTCGCTCATCTTCCTCTCGCCGGAGCGCTCGATTCAGGCCCAGCACGCGCTCGGCGCCGACATCATCATGGCCTTCGACGACTGCCCGCCCAGCGTCGATCCGCAGTCGATGAACGAAACGCGGCGCAGGATGGCCGCTTCCGCAGCGCCGCGCCGCACGAAGCGCACCGCCGAAATCGATCACGCCCAGCGCCTCGACCTCGCGAACGAGCGCACCATCCGCTGGCTGGAGCGCTGCGCCGCCGCGCACAGCGCCGCCGGTCGCGAATCGGTCCAGGCGCTCTTCGGCATCGTGCAGGGCGGGACGGACCTCGAAAAGCGCTCGTGGTCCGCCTCGCGCGTCACGGCCATCGACCTCCCCGGCTACGCCATCGGCGGGGTCGCCGTCGGCGAGGGGTTCGATCAGATCGTGCAGGTCGTCTCCCACACCGCCCCCCTGCTGCCGCGGGACCGCCCCCGCTACCTGATGGGCGTCGGCTACGACCGCGATCTCGTCGCCGCGGTGCGGGCCGGGTGCGACATGTTCGATTGCGTCCTTCCCACCCGGAACGGCCGCAACGGGGCCGCGTTCACCCGGACCGGCCAGATCCGCCTCAAGAACGCGAAATACGCCGAGGACGATGGCCCGCTGGAAGGCGACTGCGATTGCCTCGCCTGCAGGGGCTCGTCCGGCCCACCCGAACCGGGGCGCCCCGGACACTCAGGGCCCCCCGGCGGCCACTTCTCCCGCGCCTACCTCCGGTACCTGTTCCTGGCCGGGGAGATGCTCGGGCCAATTCTGGTCAGTTTGCACAATGTTCGGCACTTCCAGCGCCTGATGTTGGACATTCGCGCTGCGATCCGCGATGATGTCTGGTCTGCGTTCGCCCGGCGCTGGCCGGCGGCCGCGGAGGGTCTCGTCGGGCCAGGGCTCGGCGGTTGACTCGCGGGTCTTTCAGTGCGCCCGGCCGAAGCCGGGCGCCTCATGTCGCATCATTGCCCTTTCGCCCCTCGCGCCGCAGACGGCCGTGGAAATCCGCGGCGGCGCGCACGAACAATCCACCATGTTCACACACGATTCGCACGGGATTCTGTTCTTTCCGGAAACCAGCCTGACCTTCGCCTCGGCGCCGCCGGTCGCGGGCCGCACGGATGGCGGCGCCAACGGGTCTCAGCCCACGCAGGGCGCCGATGGCTCGCTGGGAGGCGGCGGCACGACCACCCCGCCCTCGAGCCCCTTCGGCGGCGGCGGTTTCCTCTTCATCCTCCTCCTGCTCATGGGCTTCATGATCCTGACCACCGTCTTCGGCGGGCGGAAGGAGAAGAAGCGCCGCGCGGAGATGCTCTCGTCGCTCAAGCGGCATGACGAGGTGGTCACCATCGGCGGCGTCATCGGCACGGTGGCCGAAGTGCACGACGATCGCGTGGTGCTGAAGGTGGATGAATCGAACAACACGAAGGTGCGCGTGACGAAAGCCGCGATTCAGAGCGTGCTCAAGTCCTCCGGGTCGCGCGAGTCATCGGCGCCCGCCGCGAGGGAGCCGGAGAAAGTCGGAGTCTGACCCGCGGCCGCGCCGCCTGACCGCACACCGCACACATTCCCGCGCCCATCACCGGAGGCGCGGCGCTCTCAACATCCGCCATGCAGCACATCATCCGAAACACGCTGATCGTCGTCGTCATCCTGGCCATCTGCGGGATCTCCATCTTTCCGCCCTCGGCCAAGCTTCGGCGCGGACGCGACCTCGCCGGCGGCGTGACGCTGGTCTACAACGTCAACCTGGCGCCGGAAGACGACCCCGCCCGCACCATCGATTCGATGATCGAGGTGCTCAAGCAGCGCGTCGATCCCAACGGGCTCTTCGAGATCTCGTTCGTCCGGCAGGGGCGCAACCGCATCGAGATCAGCATGCCCCTGCCGACCGACTCGGTGAAGGCCCTGCGCGATCAGTTCCAGGAGTTGCTCGAATCGCTGGAAGCCAACGCGATCGACCGCGGCGAGCTCGAGGCGGCCATGTCGCTTCCGGCCGCCGAGCGCTCCGCGGCGATCGAGCGCCTCGCGGCCGGGGACGACGCCAGGCTGGCGCTGATGCGCACCGCGGCGGAGCGATACGACGCGGCGCAGGAAGCCCGCAAGGCGTATCAGACGGTCTCGTCCGCCACGATCCCGAGCGACGAGGAAATGAACAAGGCGCTGGAGGCCGCGTCGCAGGCCCAGTTCGATTATGAACGGGCGCTCGACGCCGTCATCCGCTCCAACATCACGCGGGCCGAGATCGAGCAGGCGCTGGCGCTCTCGGCCGAGAAGCACCGGATCAAGGACACCGAGACGGGAAAGGTCGATGTCCTGCCGAGCCCGCAGGAGCGCGCCATTGAGCGCATCCGGCAGTCGCATCCGGAGTCGCAGGCCCAGATCGACCGCATCCTCGCGGCGTACGGCGAGTACGCGCAGAACCGCCGCAGCCTCGACGACCCCGCCGACCTGAAGCGCCTCCTTCGCGGCTCCGGCGTGCTGAACTTCCGCATCGTCGCACGGCCAGAGGACAACGTGCCCGACCTGCAGCGCCTGCGGCGGGAACTCATCGAGCAGGGGCCCCGCGGCGTCCGGGCGGACGGCTTCAAATGGCTGCCCATCCACGACATCGCCTCGTGGTACGACACGAAGCAGCAGTTCGATTTCCTCCAGTCCAGCCCGGAGATGTACTTCGCCCAGCGCGGCCTGATCGGCGAGGAGCGCGACGGCGTCTACTACCTGCTCACCTTCGACTCGCCCGGCATGAAGATGACCGAGGCCGATGGCGACTGGGCAGTCACCGACGCCTTTCCCAGCGTGGACGAAATGGGCCGCCCCTCCATCGCCTTCCGCATGGATGCGAAGGGCGCATCGCTGCTCGGCGCCCTGACCGGCGCCAACCTCCAGCGGCCGATGGCCGTGATCCTCGACGACCGCATCTACACCGCGCCCACCCTGATCGGCCGGATTTCCTCCAACGGCCAGATCGTCGGCAACTTCCCGCAGGCCGAGATCGATTACATCAAACGCACGCTCGCCGCGGGGTCGCTGCAGGCCCGCCTCGATCCGGAGCCGATCAGCGAGGATGTGCTGGGGCCTGAACTCGGCGCGGACAACCTGCGGTCCGGGCTTCGCGCCGGTGTGATCTCCTTCATCATCGTCGCCGTCTTCATGTGCTGCTACTACTTCACGGCCGGCTTCATCTCGGTGATTGCGCTCTTCTGCAACGCGGTGGTGATCCTCGGGCTCATGAGCCTCAGCCGGGCGGCGTTCACGCTCCCCGGCATCGCCGGCGTCATTCTGACCTTCGGCATGGCCGTGGACGCCAACGTGCTCATCTACGAACGCGTCCGCGAGGAGATCCTCGCCGGGTCGGATCTGCGCACGGCCGTCCGGCTCGGCTTCCAGCGCGTGCTCAGCACCATCCTCGACGCGAACATCACGACCCTCATCGCCTGCATCGTGCTCTACTACACCGCCACGCCGGAACTCAAGGGCTTCGCCGTGGTCATGGGCATCGGCATCGTGGGCACGCTGTTCTCGGCGCTGCTCATGACGCGCCTCATCTTCGTGCTGCTCGTGGACAAGCTCCGCATCAAGAAGATGTCGCAGCTCCCGATCGCCGTTCCCTTCATCGATCGCCTGCTCACGCCGCGCGTGAACTGGCTGCGGCTTCGCCCGATCTTCTGGACCATCTCCTCCATCTTCGTCGCCTTCTCCCTCTTCGCGATCTTCACGCAGGGCGAGAAGATGCTCGACAACGAGTTCCGCGGCGGCACCGCCGTCACGGTCAACCTGTCGCACGACCCCGATGGCATGGAGGGGCCCCAGCGCGCCGAGCCGATCAGCAAGACCCGCGCCGAGGTGGAGGAGCGCCTCCGCGCCATCACCTTGGCCGCCGAGCCCGGCACGACCGCTTCGCTGATGCGCACGGCGGAGATTCTTCCCATCGATCCCGAGGCCGATGGCGTCACGTCCGACCGCTTCAAGATCAAGACCATCGCTCAGGAGCGCGACGAGGTCGCCAACGTGGTCACCACGGCCCTCGCCGAATGGCTGGAAGTGCGTCCGCCCGTTCAGTTCGCCGGCATGGACATTGAAGACGTGGCCCAGGCGCCCGTCGTGCGCATCCTGGACCCGGTGCTCGGCAAGGTCCTGGGGCGTCCGGCGCTCACCGACGACGTGAGCGAGTTCGTGGGCGGCGTCGCCGTCGTGCTGCAGAACATCACGCCTCCCCGGCCCGAAGCCGCGCTCCGGGCGCGGCTCGACGCCATGCGCGAGAGCGCCGGCTTCGCCGACACCGTCGATCATCGCATGCGCCTCCTCGTCACCGACCGGCGCGAGGGTCTGGTCACCGGCGCCGTCGTCGTCGCGACCGATCCCTCGGTGGATGCGTTCGCGACGGACGAGGTCTGGAGAGCGGAGGTCGCCGCGCCGGAGTGGCGCCTGGTCCGCGAGGCGATGCAGACCTCGGCCTCGCTCGCCGGCGTGCAATCCTTCAGCGCCCAGATCGCCCAGACCTTCAAGGCACAGGCCACCGTCGCCGTGCTGCTGACGCTCGGCGCCATCATGATGTACATCTGGGTGCGGTTCGGCTCGGTGCGATACTCGCTCGCCGCCGTGCTCTCCTTGGGCCACGATATCCTCGCCACCGTCGCATTCATCGCGATCGCCGAGATCATCTATGACAGCGCCCAGCCCGTCGCCACCGCGCTCCTCATCGAGCCCTTCAAGATCGACCTCGCGCTCATCGCCGCGCTCCTCACGATCGTCGGCTACTCGCTGAACGACACCATCGTCATCATGGACCGCGTGCGCGAGAACCGAGGCCGCCTCGGCTACGCCAGCGCCGATGTCGTCAACACGTCCATCAACCAGACGATGAGCCGCACGATCATCACCACCGGCACCACGCTGCTGGCCGTCTTCATCCTCTATGTGGAGGGCGGACAGGGCGTGCGGGCCTTCGCCTACGCCCTGCTCATCGGCGTGTTCTCCGGCTCCTATTCCACCGTCGCCATCGCCGCGCCGCTGCTCTATTCGCGCAAGGCCGAGGAGAAGTTGCACGCGCAGCCCCGCCCCAGGGCCGGCGCCGGCGCCAAGGAAGCCCTCGTCGCTCCCTGAGCGGCCCCTCCGCCTTCGTCCCCATCCTCCGCCCCCATCCTCGCCCTCGCAGAGTTGGACGTTTCTCCGCGATCTCGCCGAAGAACAGACGCGCCGTTCCCATCGTCTGATACGCTCTCGGCGGCCGTTGTCACGGAGGACACGCCATGTCAGGTCCCCAGAGACTGATCATCGCCGCGGCTCTGCTCGTCGTCGTCTGGGTCGCCACCTACTGGCTTTGGCCCGCCCCGTCCGACCGCGTCGGCGATGCGCCCACAACCTTCGATCCGCCCGCCGCCACCGAGCGGCCCGTCTCTAATCAGCAGCCGCGCAACGCTGGCCGAGCCCCCGCGGGCCGAGGCGGCGGCTCCGGCGCCACCATCCCCGGCGCGACGACCACCTCGTCAACATCCCTCCCGGAGCCTATGAACCTCCTGCCGCTCGGGCCCGATCCCCGCGCCTCGACCACCACCCCGGCGCTCCCCGAGGGCCAGACCGCCCACACACCCGATGCACCGACCGGCGCCGAGCCCCGCGGCGGAGTCATCCCCCCCCGCTTCACCGAGCATGTCGTCGCCCGCGACGAGGACCTGATGCGCATCTCCGAGCGCTTCTACGGCC
>CAZGVW010000075.1:0-7151 GCA_964529265.1 uncultured Phycisphaeraceae bacterium | reverse complement strand
CGCGGTGCGACCGCGACGACGACCGCACGAAGCGGCCCGATGCGGGGCGTGATCCTGGCGGCGCAAATCACGATCGCCACCGTCCTCGTGCTGAGCGCCACGCTCATCGCCAGGGGCATCGGCCACGCGACCGCGGCGCCCACCGACTATGCCCTGCACACCACGACGCTCGTGACCATTGAGCCGCCCACCGGGCTGGGCATCGACGAACGACGCTACCGCGCCGTCCGCACGGCGCTGATCCAGGCGCTCCGCCAGAGCGCACCGGAGGCCGGCTACGCCAACGCGCGTTCGGGCGGTCGCCTCGGGATCGGACACACGTACGTGCACCGGACGCAATCGGAAGCGGAGTTCCGGGCGCAGCTCATCCCGATGTCTTCGCCGTCGTTGACCGTTCTGGGCATCGGTCTGGCCGCCGGCCGGCTCGCGTCGGACGATCCGGCCGCCGCCGAAGGCATGGTCAACGAAACGCTGGCGCGACAGATGTGGCCGGGCGACAACCCGTTGGGTAAGCAACTGGTTGTCGGGTTCGACGATCGCACGTACACGGTCGTCGCCGTCGTGCGCGACTCACACCTCACGAGTTTCAGTGAGGTCGAGCCTCTCGTCCACATTCCGCTCGTGTCCGGAATGGGCCTGCCCGTGGTGCTGGGGCGAACCGATCCGGCGCTCGAACAGAAGCTCAGGACACTGGTCGCCGCGGTCGATCCGCAGTTGACGCCGACCTTCACGCCCATGTCGGCCGCGATGCGGTACACGCTCGAGAACGCCATGGTTGGCGTCGTCATCGCCGGCGCCCTCGCGACGATCGCGCTGGTCCTGGCCATCATCGGCGTGTTCGGCGTGTTTTCGTATCTCATCGAAGAGCGGCGCAAGGAGATCGGCATTCGCCTCGCCCTCGGCGCGTCGCGCGTTCGCGTGCGCGCGGCCTTGTTCAACGCCACTCGGGGCGCAGTGGTTGCCGGGCTCGCCGCCGGTCTGCTGCTCTCGTTCTTGGCCGGCATCTTGCTGCGGCGATTTCTCTTCGGCCTGTCCCCGGCCGATCCCGCGAGCTATGCCGCGGCGGCGCTGGTCCTCGGGGTCGCCGCTCTTGCGGCCACCGCACTGCCGCTTCGGCGTGCACTCCGAATCGATCCCGCCCTCACGCTGAAAGCGGAATGAGGTGTCGACATGCTCGGCTTTCTTCGACGACTCCGCGCGCGGATCAAGTACCGCCACTTCGACAGAGACCTGCTTCGTGAGATCGCGGCGCACCGCGATCTGAAGAAAGCCGAACTCAGGGCTCAGGGAATGACCGCGCGGGACGCGCATGCCGCGACAGCGCGAGCCATCGGCAATGTCACGCTCGCGCGAGAGGACAGCCGCGCGATGTGGGTTCCGCGGCTGCTGCAACAGGTCGCACAGGATGCCCGCTACGCCTTGCGCGGGATGCGCCGCGCGCCTGGGTTCACGATTGCGGCCGTCCTGATGCTGACGATCGGACTCGGTCTAATCGCCGGCGGCTACACCGTCGTCAATGGCCTGTTCCTGCGCGGGTGGGCGGTGCCCGACAGCTCGCGCGTGTTCCGTACGCGAGCGGAGCGCCGCCCGGAGTCGACCTCGGCAGGCCGCACCTCCGACGGGTTCTCGCTGGGCGCGCTGGAGTACATCAGCAGCCGCGCCCGTGCTGCGGACTACATTGGCTACCAGTTCGAGAACTTCGGCGTCAGCGATCGCGGCGGCGACCGAGGCACCAATACCCAGGGCATGATCGGCACCGACACGTTCTTCGAGACGCTCCGTATCCCACTCCAGCTCGGCGCCGGTTTCAGGACTTCGTCGGACGGCGCCGCGCGCGCGGTCATCTCGGATCGGGTCTGGCGCCAGATGTTCGGCGCCGATCCGCACATCATCGGTCGCACGATCTGGTTGAAGGAGCTGCCGGTCGCCGTCGTCGGGGTGATGGCCGCAGGGTTTGACGGACTCGCCGAGCGGCCGCTCCAAGTCGTCGTCGATTCGACCTTTGCACGCACGGACGGTCGAAGGTACCGCCGGGGGGCCGAAGAATGGTTTGACGATCGACTCTGTTGCGTGTCGGTCGCCGGGCGCATGCGCGACGGCTGGACGCGTCAGCAAGTCGAGCAGGAGCTCGCGCTGCTGACGTCGCAGTACCGGAAGTCCGTCGCGCAGCCGGACCTCCAGGTCGCCATCCACGGCACGGAGCCAGCGGCGAGCAGCGGGTTCCGCAGCGAGGCCACTGGCGTGCTCGGCTTGGTTGGCGCCGGCCTCACGCTCGTGCTCGTGCTTACCTGCGCCAATGTGGGCAACCTGTTCCTCGCCCGCACGCTTCAACGCGGACGTGAAATCGCCATGCGTCTGTCACTCGGCGCGAGCCGGGCGCGCATCGTCAGGCAGCTGCTGACCGAGGGCCTGGTGCTCGCATCAATCGCCGGCACGGGCGCGTTTCTGTTCACCAACGCCGTTCCACCCCTGCTGAGCCTTCTGGATGACGATTTCACCGGGGCGTTGGCCTCGGACTGGCGCGTCGCGACGTTCACCGCGGCCTGCGTCGTGATCACGTGCCTGGTCGTGTCGCTGGCGCCGACGTTGCAGATCACGCGGATCGCATGGCGCGGCGCCACGCCGACCTTCTCCATCCACGCGGGGCCAATGCGAGCCCTCGTGCTCGCGTCGCAGATCGCGATTGCCGCTGTGCTCGTGCTGAGTGCCGCGCTGATCGGCCGCGGCATCGGACACGCCGTCAGAGCACCAGCAGATTTCGCGCTGCACACAACAACCGCCATCGCCGTCCGGGCACCCGCCGGGCTCGATTCCAAGGCGCGATCGACCGCCCTGCGAGACGCCCTCCGGCGCGCCGCGGCACAGCCGGCTTTGCGCGTCGGTCTGGCCGGAGCCACACCGGTGAGCCAGCGGCCCGGCCTGAGCACCTCCGTGCGCCAGCCTCACACTGACCTGCAATTTGGGGCCATGCTCACGCCGCTGAACTCCGCCGCCGCAGGGATTCTCGAGCTGCGGATGGCTTCGGGCCGGTGGCTCTCGGACGATCCCCAGGCGCGTGAGGTCGTCATCAACGAGACGCTCGCCCGCCAAGTCTGGGGCGACACGACTCCGATCGGCCAGCCGCTCGCCCTGTACTTCGATGACCAGGTCTATACGGTCGTCGGCGTCGTGCACGATGCACACGTGGCATCGCTGAGTGCGATCCTGCCGATGGTGCACCTCGCGCCCACAGGGACTTTCGGATTTGACGTGTTGCTGGCGCGGTCGGAGCCCGGACTGGAACCGCGCATCCGCGAGGCGATTGCGCAGATCGATCCGAGGCTGACCGTCACGCTGACGCCGCTCTCGACGGCGGTGATGAGATCGCTCAGCAACGCCATCGTGGGCGCCGCGATCGCCGGCGGCCTGGCCGTCGTCGCTCTCCTGCTCGCGATCATTGGCGTGTTCAGCGTGTTCTCGTACCTGGTCGAACAGCGCCGCCGCGAGATCGGAATCCGCCTGGCACTCGGCGCCTCTCGTCTGCGACTCGGCAGGGCGCTATTCCTGGCTACACGCGGAGCGATCGTCGGCGGGCTCGTCGCTGGCCTGGTGCTCTCGGCAATTGCCGGCGTGCTGCTGCAGAGCTTTCTGTTCGGCCTCTCCCCGGCCGATCCGATCAGCTACGGCGCCGTGGCGATCGTGCTGATGATGGCCGCGCTGATCGCGACTGCCATTCCGCTTCGTCGCGCGCTGCGCGTGGATCCGGCGGTGACGCTCAGGGCTGAATAGAACACCGTCAACTTAGAAGTTAGAAGCCAGAAGTTAGAAAGGGCGACTTCCCCATGCGTTGGCTTCGGCGGTTGCGCGCGCGCACCAGGTACCGGCATCACGACTCGGACCTCGTACAGGAACTGGCGGAACATCGCGCGCTGAAGGAAGCCGAGCTGCGCGCGGCCGGAATGTCTGCCGCGGAGGCGCGAACGGCCGCGGCGCGCGCACTCGGCCATGTCACGCTCGAACGCGAGCGCGCCAGAGCGATCTGGCTGGCGCCGTGGCTCGAAAGCATCTGGCAGGACGTCCGCTACGCGCTTCGCACGCTCAAGCGCACGCCAGGCTTCTCTCTCACGGCGCTCGCGACGTTGACGCTGGCGCTGAGCGTGAACGTCAGCTTTTTCGGCCTGGTGAACGGGCTGGTGCTGCGCCCCTGGCCGGTGCCGGATCCGGAGTCCCTCGTCACGGTCTTCTCGAGAAGCGCAACGGAGGCAAGTAGCGCGAGCACGTCGCCGGTCGAGTACCGATTTCTACGCGACGCCTCGACCACGACAGAGCTCGTCGCCATTCGGGACGGCTTCATCAGAATCGATATGGAGCCGGGCGCGACACTCAATGCCCGCGAGGTCAGCGGCAACTACTTCTCGGCGCTCCGCATGCCGCTCGCGCTCGGGCGCGGATTCACGAGCGGCGAGGATCAGCCCGGCCGCCCGGTCGCGGTGGCGGTGATCGGTCATGCCCTCTGGCGTGAACGCTTGGCCGCCGCGGCTGACGTGCCTGGACGGACCATCCGACTGAACGGTGTGCCCTTCACGGTGATTGGCGTGGCGGCGTCGGGCGCCACGGATTCTCCGTTCAACGCACCGGACGTGTGGGTGCCGCTCGCCACGATTCCGCTCCTGAATCCGAACCACGAGTTCAGCGCGAAGTTCCTGTTCGAGCCGGGTCACTGCTGCGTACGTCTCGCCGGCAGGCTGCGGACTGGCGCGACGTACGCACAGGCGGAGGCCGAACTCAGCGCACTCGACAAGTCGTTCCGCGAAACGACCACGCCGGCGCGCGAAGACCTGATCGTGACGAGCACGAATGCGGGCAGCCAGCCTGGCGGCGATCGAGTCGGGCGCATCGTCGCGCTGATCGGCGGAGGACTCGTGCTGCTTCTCACAGTCGCCTGCGCGAACCTCGGCAACCTGCAGCTCGCGCGGACCATGGCGCGCCGGCCGGAGCTCGCCATCCGTCAGTCGCTCGGCGCCGGCCGTGGCCGGATCGTCAGACAACTGCTGACCGAAGCTGCGGTACTGGCCGCAGCGGCGTCGATGGCATCGCTGGCCGGAGCGGCCGTCCTCCCCAGGTTGGCGATGGAGTGGATGAACACCCCTGCGACCAACGTGTCGCCGGACGTGCGGGTCCTGGCCGTGACGCTCGCGCTCGCGCTGTTTGCCATCGTCGTCTCGACGCTGGCGGCCGCGCTCCGTGGCACGCGCCGGCTCGTCATCGCCTCGGCCACCGCCCGCGCCGGCCGACTGCCGCTGCGCTCGCTGTTCCTGGGGATCCAGATCGCGCTTGGCGCGGTGCTGCTCGTCGGCGCGGGTCTGCTCACCAGGAGCGTCGTTCATGCGGCCACACTGGACCTCGGGTACGCGATCGACGATGTCGTGCGGCTGTTTCCCCGGTTGCCGGCCGGAGAACGCAGTCCCGAACGGATGGCGGAGATCTCGCGAGTGCTGTGGCAGGCGCTGGTCGACAGCGGCGCCGAGGCAGCCGAAGCGAGCCTCGAGCCGCTCACGTCTTCGCGGATGACAACCGGCGTTCGGCTGCCTGGAGAGCCGCAGACGTCCTCGCGGCGTGCCTTCACGCTCGACGTCTCTCCCGGCTACTTCGCCGTGCTTCGCCTGCCGTTTCGCGACGGCCGCGCGTTCACCGACGCCGACGCCGCCGACGCCGTCGTCATCAACGAATCGCTCGCCAACCGGCTTTGGCCGGGCGAGCGCGCCGTCGGTCGCACGTTGGCGAGCGGTGACACCTCGCCAGTCATCGGCGTCGTCGCTGATGCCTACCTGACCAGCCTGGACACCATCGAGCCCATGCTGTTCCGCCAGGCGCGCCGTGCCGGCCGGCCGATGATGCCGCGCGCGATGCTGCTGCGTCACGACGCGATCGCGATCGAGCGGGTCCGGGCCACGCTTGCCGCCGTGGCCCCTGGTTCAGCGGTCGCCGTACGCCCGCTGAGTCAGAACCTCCGGAGCCGGCTCGAGCTTCCCCGCCTCGGGGCGTCGATTGCGTCGGTGATCGGACTGTGCGCGGTGGTACTCAGCGCGATCGGCGTCTTCGGCGTGTTCGCGTACGCCGTCGGCGAACGGACGCGGGAGATCGGGATTCGAATGGCACTTGGCGCACGCGGTCCGCAGGTGATGAGATCGATCCTGACCCACATGGGATGGCCGTTGCTCGCGGGGCTGGCCGTCGGCTTGACCGGCGCGCTGATCGCTGCTCCGGTGCTGCGAAGCTATCTCTATGGCATCAGTCCGCACGACCCGCTGGCCTTCGCCGCGGCAGTGACCGTGCTGGTCTTCAGCGCGGCCGCCGCCAGCGCGATACCGGCACGCCGGGCCATGCGGGTGGATCCGGCCAGGACACTGCGAACGGACTGAGGCCGTTCAAGAGTCCACCGCTTCCAGCAGACAAAGAGGCTTGACCCTGCCCCGAAACGCCCGGTCGAAGGTCACCAGCGTCATCTGCCCCGTTTCGGCGAACGCGATCAGATAAGCGTTGGCCCAGGCCTTCGGTGAGGCCTGCTTCGTTCGCGTCAGACTTCTGAACCGCCGCTCGAGCCCGGGCGGTTCCTCGACGAGACTGACCCGATCGTCTGCCAGCCAGCGGTCGTAAACGGCCCAGGCTTCTGCTTGATCGAGGACTTCATCGCCCACGACGGCCTGGGCGGTCAGCAGACGCAGCAGACCGAGCTGGGTGAAGCGGCAGAAGCAGAACCGCTCGTCGCCATCGAGCGACGCCAACCAATCGCGCGCCTCGTCATGGTGAACATGACGGGCATGCGTCAGCGCCACCCACACGTTGATGTCAGGGAAAAGAAATGACGTCGTATATTTATGGCAGCGCTGTCAGAAGCCGGTCAACTTCGCGATGCGTCCCAGCGAACCCGCGCCCCACCCTGCGGAGCCGTTCGGCGCAAAGGCGAACGTGTGAAAGCCCGGGCCGTCGATCCGCGCCCACGTCATGCCGTCGTCCGTTGAGATGTCGGCTCCGGATGGACCAACCGCGATGACGGTGGTGGTGCCCGGTATGTACCTGACGACGGAACGGAATCCGCTGAGCGGCGACTTGGCGTCTCCGGTGCCCGGCACCAGCGTCCACGTCGCGCCGCCGTCGGACGTGACGGCGAC
>CAZGVW010000074.1:0-2957 GCA_964529265.1 uncultured Phycisphaeraceae bacterium | reverse complement strand
TAGACGGTAGACGGGGGGATGGTGCGCGATGGGGGCGTGAGGTGTTGGGGTGCGCGGGTGTTCGGAGGAGGAAGAGGAGAAGAAGAGGAGAAGAAGAGAAGAAGAGGAGAAGAGGAGAAGAGGAGAAG
The DNA here is from genome assembly GCA_964529265.1 of uncultured Phycisphaeraceae bacterium. GTDB lineage: Bacteria > Planctomycetota > Phycisphaerae > Phycisphaerales > UBA1924 > CAZGVW01. Next base: position 2,829 of record CAZGVW010000074.1, on the reverse strand, counting down.
AGGAGAAGAGGAGAAGAGGAGAAGAGGAGAAGAGGAGAAGAGGAGAGGAGGGGTAGAGGGAGTAGCCCCTCACCCCTCCCTCTCCCCGCCCCCCGGAAAGCCGGGGAGAGGGGGAAGAGGCGGCATGGATCGGCGAAGCGCCTGTTCGATGCTGCGCGGGGGGACTTGTTCGCTTCAGGTTGTTGGGTGTGGATCGAAGCGCGTTCGCCCCTCCGGGGCGATGTGGTTGTTGGGGCGGTTCCAGGGGCTGAAGCCCCTGGCAACAGGCGCGGGCCCCTCCGGGGCGGGGGATGGGGGAGCCGGGAGGCGATGGGCGCGCGGGCAAATTCGTTGTGCGCGCGGGCAGATTCGTTGTTGCGCGCGGGCAGATTCGTTGTGCGCGCGGGCAGTTTCGAAGTTGGATTTGGATCTGGTGGAGGGGCAGGGAGGAGGGGTGTGCGGTGGTGTCGCGCGGGAGGCTCGGCCCGAGGAGGGCCGACACAGGCGGGGACGCCTGTGCCACCGTGAGCCACCTTGTGCCACCGGGGGGAGGGGAATATGGGCGGGGCATCCCCTGGTTGGGGGCAGGTGAAGCGTCCGGAGAAGTTGAAGAATGGCTTATCCGGCGGTGGGGAACGTCCGAATTGTGTGGGGTCCGAGTTTTCTGAGAGTTTTCGGTGGTTTGGGTTGGCCCCTGAGTGAAGCACTGGTGGGCAAGCCACCAGTGGCACCCAGAGAAGGGCACTGGCCTGAGTGAAAGCACTGGTGGACGAGCCACCAGTGGCGCCCGGGTGAAGGCAGGCCTCTGAGCGAAAGCACTGGTGGGCGAGCCACCAGTGGCGCCCATGTGGGTGTGTTGGTGGAGAACAGTCTCAAGTCGCCGCGGAAAGTCGTCCGATAAGAGGCCCCGACGTGGAGCGTCGCCGGAGCGGGCGGAAACCGAGCCTGTTTCGGGAAAGGGAAAACTGGATTCGCGGTCGCGCATCGGCGGAGTCCGATCGGGCCGACCTGGCAGCCGCGGCGTTTTTCCCGCGGGGCCCGGGGCAGCGATGAAGGGCTGCTCTGTAAGCAGGTCGTGCACGGAGAGATCCCGCTCATGACACTCCACGCCGCTCGAAACTCCGGGACACATCACTGGTGGACAAGTCACCAGTGCCACCCAACTTCGTATCGAAGCGTCTTTCGGGCCGCGATCGCCCTGACAGCCGTGGCGGCGCTGGTCGCCGGCGGATGCTCGAGTTCTTCGAGCGGCCGAGGGGCGGCGTCGAACAAGAAGGGCATGCCTCCTGAAGCGAGTCTTGCGGCGAATGCGCCGGTGGACGCGAATGGAGAGGGCTTCCGGGGGCGTGGGTTCCAGGGCGGGTTCTTCGATCCGTTCGCGGCGGAGCTGAGCGCTGAAGCCGCGGCGGGGTATCCGCCGCATGACATGATCGCGGCGACGTCGGCGCCTTCGGGCGTGACGAACGTGAGTGTGTACGGCGTTCCGAGCGGGCCGGTGAGCACCGGGCTCGACTACGACGGCGCCGAGAACCTGATGCAGGTTTCATTCACGACGGAGGGGGCGGATTTCGATCCGGACGTCTCCGGCGACGGGCGTTTCGTGGTGTATGCGAGCACGCAGCACCATCCGACGGCGAACATCTACATCAAGCGGACGGACAGCCGCGCGGTGACGCAGATCACGGCGGACCCGGGCAACGACGTGATGCCGCGGTTCAGCCCGGATGCGGCGCGCGTGGCGTTTGCGTCGGATCGGGGCGGGAACTGGGACATTTACCTCGTGAACTCCAACGGCGGGCAGGCCGTGCAGGTGACGGATGATCCTGCGCCGGAACTGCATCCCTCATGGTCGCCCGATGGCTCGATGCTCTGCTATTGCCGGCTGGGCACGACGAGCCAGAAGTGGGAACTGTGGGTGGTGGAGGCGGTGAACCCGGCGATCAAGCGGTTCATCGGGTACGGGCTGTTCCCGGATTGGAACCCGGCGTCGAACCGGATCGTGTACCAGCGCTCGCGCGGGCGGGGCGACCGTCTGTTCAGCGTGTGGACGATCGATTTCGTGAACGGCGAGGGCGTGAACCCGACGGAGATCGTTTCGAGTCCGTTTGCCGCGGCGGTGAACCCGACGTGGTCGCCGGACGGACAGCGGATTGCGTTTGCGACGATTCCGCTGCCGGCGCCGGTGTACGGGCAGCGTCCGGCGGGCGCGGATTTGTGGATCATCAGCCCGGATGGAAGCGGGCGGGCGAACCTGACCGGCGGGCGGCACGTGAACCTGATGCCGACGTGGGCGGGGGACAACCGGATTTACTTTGTTTCGGATCGCAGCGGTGCGGACAACATCTGGTCTGTGATCCCTGAGAAGGCGATCCAGGCGGCGATGGGTCCGATTCCGCCGAGCGAAACGCGGGCGGGCGCGGCGACGAGCAACCGATCGATGAGTGTGGACCACCAGATGCCGGGGCAGAGTTCATCGGCTTCGGCGAATGAAGACGACCATTAAGTAAGCCCCCACCTCCCCGGCGCCCGACGGCTGACCAGCCCGGGCGCCGATTGCAGACGAACGATCGCCGCCTCACGGACGAGGCGAGGGCCGCCGACGCAGGGATGCGAATGATCGGCGACCCCTCAGACACTCAAGGCGCCGGCTGAGCCGCGCCACAGAACAGGCAGGACGCCATGACAACCGAACAGCGCATGCTTTTTTGCTCCCGCGCGACGGGTCGGAAGAAGACCCGGCTCGGAGAACCGGGCCACCAGGGTCGGAAGAAGACCCGGCTCGGAGAACCGGGCCACCAGAAGACCCGGCTCGGAGAACCGGGCCACCAGAAGACCCGGCTCGGAGAGCCG
>CAZGVW010000073.1:0-9198 GCA_964529265.1 uncultured Phycisphaeraceae bacterium | reverse complement strand
TCCTCGGGTTCAACATCGGCGTCGAGCTTGGACAGATTGCGATAGTCGCCGTGGTCTTTCCTGCGTTGTTCCTCCTTCGGAAGCTGCCGATGTACATGCCGGTCGTGCTGAAGGCAGGGTCGGTCGCGCTGATCCTCATCTCGGGCGTCTGGTTCGTGCAGCGCGCGTTCGGGCTGGAGTAACCGCCGCCAATGGCGGACGTGGCAGCCATCGAGCGCCTCATCACAGCCTTCATCGTCGAGGAGCTCATGGGCAGCCGTGATGCCGTGGATCCTGACGAGAATCTGTTCACGGCCGGCTACGTCGACTCGGTCGGCATCATGCGGCTCATCGCGCATCTCGAAGCCACGTTCGGGGTGACGATCCCTCCGACGGACCTGGTCCCGCAGAATTTCCGAACTGTGCGGGTGATGGCGGGGTATCTGGCAGCGAGTAAGGCCTCAGGGCCCAGGCCTTAGGGATCTGGGCTGTCTCTGGGCCCAGGCGCACGGAATCAAGGCGGCGACCTCGTGGACTGAAGCCTCATGCCTGATCCAGCCCTGGGGCTGTGCCCTGAGCCCTACACCTTCTCTGTGCCCCCCTCATACATCGCCACGAGCGCCTGCCGATCGATCTTGCCCGTCGCCGTGCGGGGGAAAGAGGCGCGTATCTCGATGCGCTGCGGCACGGCATAGGCTGGGAGATGTTCCGCCGCGCGGCGCCGAAGGTCTTCTGCCGCCGGGCGCTCCCGGTCCCGCGGAAGGACAGCGGCGACGATCTCGACGCTTCCCTGCTCGCCCCGGAGAGCCACCGCGGCCGCTTCCGACACCTCCTCGAATGAGCCCAGCACGGCTTCGACCTCGTCCAGTTCCACGCGATAGCCGCGTATCTTGATCTGCCGATCCTTGCGCCCGAGGAAGAGCAGGTTGCAGTCGTCGCGCTCGCGCACCAGATCGCCGGTCCGGTAGAACACCTCCTGGCGCCCTGGAAACGGTTCGTGTACGAAAAATGCCGTCCTGTTCAGATCCGGTCGCGCCCAGTAGCCGCGCATCATGGTCGGTGTCCGGACGAGGAGCTCGCCGACCTCGCCTCGCGGTACCGCCTCGTCCTGCGCATCCACGACGAGGCCGACCGCGCCCGCCCAGACTTTGCCGATCGGTATCGGCTCACTGGACCCCTTGTCGGAGAGCGGCACCTGATAGCAGGTGCACTGGTTCACTTCAGCGGGTCCGTACACGTTCGAAAATTGCGCATGAGGCCAGAGCTCCATCAGCGTCCAGAGGTACTTCGGCGGAAACGGCTCGCCACCGAAGAGCACCCAGCGCAGGGCTCCTGCATCGCGACGTTCGATCTCGCCATGCGTCACGAGCTGTATCAAGGCGAGCGGGACCGAATACCAGAACGTGAGCCGCTCGCGCTCGATCAATTCTCCGAGGCTCACCGGGAACATCGTCGCTTCTTCAGGAATGATCACGGTGGTCGCGCCACAGAGCGGAGCCGTGAGGTATTCGAACGTCGACATGTCGAAGTGCAGCGGCGAGTGATTGCCCAGCCTGTCGTCGGGCCCGACACGGTAGGTCCGAGCGGAGAGCCTTGCGTAGCTCAGGCCGCTGGCGTGCGTGTGCATCAGCCCCTTCGGCACTCCGGTCGAACCAGACGTGTACATGATGTATGCCAGATCCTGGTCAGTCACGAGAACATCCGGCGGCCGCGCGTCGGCACCCTCGAGCGACTCCCACGGCAGGAACCGGCACGCGGTCTGCGCCGCAGGCGCGTGCGCACCGATCACGACCCGCACCGCCGGCGCCGCTGCCAGCTCCGCGGTTCGGCGCTCGCGCGACGCGTTCGTGATCAGATGGCGCAGGCCACAGTCCTCGATGATCGACCGGATGCGGGACAGGGGCGCCGACGGATCGATCGGGACGTATGCCGCGCCAGCCTTCAGGATCCCGTACAGGGCGATGGGCAACTCGAGGCCCTTGTTCATATAGATGCCGACACGATCCCCTGGACACACGCCTTCCTCGATCAGGACGCCAGCGAGCCGGTTCGCGCGGCGCACGAGATCCTCGTAGGTCAGGCCCGCGCCTTCGAAGCGGAACGCTTCGCGCGTCGGATCCCTGGACGCGGATTCGTCAATCGACTGGTGAAGAAGAAATGTCATTCCCACAAGAGCCGCAGCGTGTCTCGCAGCTCGAAGGCCCACAGGCGGCGCTCACCGAGTCAGCATCCTCGTCCAGCGCCGCCTGTGGCCTGGTGCCTGGCCCAGCGCTGGGCCCCGCGGCCTGGTGCCTCGGGCCTCCCAGGCACTCTAGCCCTGGGGCTAGACTCCCAGGAGCCGCGCGATGACGTTGCGCTGAATGTCGGACGTGCCTGCGTAAATCACGCCTCCCAGAGCATCGCGGAGATCGCGCTCGATTCCGAGCTCGCTCAGATAGCCAGTGCCGCCGTGTGTCCGCACGGCATCGAGACTCGAGCTGACGAAAGATTCCGACAGATAGAGCTTGGCGACTGCGGCCTCCAGGGCGGCCGGCTTCGAATGGTGCTTCATCCACGCCAGCTGGTACAGAAGCAGCCGCGCCGTCTCGAGCCGCACTCTCATGTCCGCGATACGGTTGGAGACCGACTGGAAGCTCCCGATCGGTCTGCCGAACTGCTCCCGAGTTTTCGCGTGAGCGACGCAATCATCGAGCTGCCGGGCCATGGCGCCGACGTGGCTCGCGAGGATGAAACTGCGCTCCCACTCCAGGGTGTGGTTGAACATGCTCAGCCCGACGCCCTCGGCGCCGAGACGGCTCGACTCCGGCACGACACAGTCCGCGAGCTCGAAGCCGCCCATCGGGATTGTGCGCAGGCCCGATTTCGAGCGGTTGAGCGTGGCCGTGAATCCTGGTGTCCCCTTCTCGACCAGGAATGCCGAGATGCCCCATTGACCTGCGGCGGGGTCGGTCTTCGCAAACACCAGCGTCACATCGGCGATTGGCGCCATGCCGATGAGCGTCTTCCGCCCGTTGAGCACGTATCCGTCGCGGGTCTTCCGCGCGGTCGTCGACATGTTCAGCGCGTCGGACCCGGCACCTTCCTCCGTGACGGCGTCGGCGGCGAGCAGTTCACCCGCGCAGAGCTTCGGGAGGTAGGCGCGCTTCTGCGCTTCGGATCCGAAGGCGAGAAGGGGTTCCTGGATCGTCCAGATCTGGGCGTTGATCGCGAGCGTCAGCCCGTTGTCGCGGCAGCCGTATCCAAGCGCTTCGAGCAGGAACACCGCGGTGAGAATGTCCCGGCCACGCCCGCCGTACTCTGGCGGAACGTTCCAGCCCAGGATTCCCAGCTCCGCGCACGTCTTCCAGTTGGCCGGGAGAAAGGCTTCGTGCTTGTCGCGTCCCTCGATGTCGTGATTGAGGTCGGCCCGCGCCCGCTCGATCACCTGCTCGCGCAGCGTCAGCTGTTCCGGCGTCCAGGAGAAGTCCATCCCCTCTCGATCGTCGAGGCTAACGGCGGACCCGGCTTGCGGCGAGCGACGCAGCCAGCACCGCGTCGCTCGTGTCCAGCAGCGAGTACGGATCCCTCGGGTCCGAAGGAAGACACTCGAGCGCCACCGGGCGACCCCTTCCGAGGTCCCGGGCATAGTCGAACATCATCAATGCCGCAACGTGATCCTCGAGCGCCCACCCCGTCGAATCGAAAACCGTGGGCGACATCTGCTCAGTTCGGTACTTCTCCGCGTTCTGAACCAGCGTCTTGAGATCGGGGCCGATCTCGTCGGGCACGAGCTGCTGGCAGTCGCCTTCGTGGATCGCCTGCTCGTAGAAATCCGGGCACACCAGGCTGCGCCGCAGGAGCTCCACGGGCAGCTCGAACTTGCCATGGAAATCCGAGCCGACCGCGTTGACGTGCAGGTGGGGCGCGTGGGGGACGTCCGGGAAGACCGGCCCTTCGCCGGGTGCGGCTGACGTGCAGGTGCAGAGTATGTCGGAGGCCGCGACCAGATCCGCCAGAGACTCACGCCAGACCACGTCAAACGACACGTCCAGAAAACCGACGCGGTCCCGCAGCGTCCTGGCGACGTCGTCCCTGATATCGTACGCGACGACCTTCTCGATCGGGAACACGCGCGACAGCGCGTGAATCTGCGTCACCGCCTGCGCACCGCAGCCAATCACGCCAAGCGTACGGCTCTGGGGGAGTGCCAGCTGGCGGCTGGCGACCGCAGACGCGGCACCCGTGCGCAGCGCGGTGAGGAACGTGCCATCGACCAGGCCCATCAAGTGTCCGCTCCTGGTGTCGAAGACGCAGATCGTGGAGATCACCGTGGGCAGGCCGTGACGCTCCGGGTTGGCCGGGTGGTACGCTACAAGCTTGACGGTCGTCCCCTCCTGGCCAAGGTGTGCAGGCATCCATTCGAGCAGGCCCCAGTCCGGCACGCGGTAGTGGACACCGCTGCGCGGCGGCACCTGTGCAACCTCCGGATCGTAGAGCCTGATTGCGTCGGTCAGACGCATAATGAGCTCGTCCATCAGTGCATCCCTGCCGACGCTGGTAACCACCGATCGGACGTCCGAGGCATCGAGCAACAGGGATTGGGCGTTCATGTCAGGCGGCCAGGTGCACGACCACGCAAGGAGCAGGGCTTGCAGCCCACAAGATGTTCATCTATAGTCGGGGCTCCCAATTCTCCCGAATCCTGGAACAAACTGCAAGTGGCTGTGCGCTCTTTGACTGAGCTCAATCGCACGCGTACGGAGTCTGGCCTCTCACACAGCCAGATCCAGATCTGGATCGGACAAACGCTTCACCCGGCGAGCCCGCTCTACAACATGGCCTTCGCCTTCGTGCTCGAGGGGGCCATCGAGACGGCCGCCTTCTGCGCCGCCTGGCGGAGCGTCGTGGCTGGCAGCGATGCCCTGCGCACCTCGATCGACGACCGGGGCGCCATGGGTGTCCGGCGAGTCCGGCCCGGCGGCTGCGACACCGGCCTTCTCGACTTCAGCGGTCGTGTGAACGCCGAGGGCGAGTTCCGAGCCTGGGCGCGGGAGCGGTGCTCCCGAGCTCTCCCGCTCGACGGCGCGCTCGTCGACAGCGTGCTCGTCAGGCTCTCGGAGAGCCGGTACGGCTGGTATCTCAATCAGCATCACCTCGTCACCGACGCCTCTTCCACCGTGCTTCTCTTCCGCCAGGTCGCCGCCGAGTACGCGGCGGCCGCCGCGCGCAGCGTTGTGACAGCCGCGGTGCCACTTCTCGAGCCGTACTACCAGACAGTGCAGTCGCTCGAGTCGTTTCCCAATGCGCGCGTCCGCAACGAGGCGTCACAGTACTGGCAGCAACGGCTCCGCAGCGATCGGGTGACGCCCTTCTACGGCCGGCCCACGCGTGTGTCATCGACCCGCAGCGACCGGCTCACGCTCGCCCTCGACGAAGCCATGTCGCTGCGGCTGAAGGCGATTGCGGACTTACCGGGGTTTCAGAGCCTCACCCCCGATATCTCGAGGTTCGCGCTGTTTGCCACGGTGCTCGTCGCGTGGCTCCATCGCGTGAGCGGCAAGCGAGAGCTCGGGTTCGACGCTCCGGCCCACAACCGCCCCACCCCCGCCGCGAAGCGAACGCTCGGGCTGTTCATCGAGATGTTTCCCTTTGCCGTGCACGTCGACCCGGGGGATTCGTTCCGCGCGCTCGGGCGGACGTGCCTTGTGGAGACGCAGCATTTCCTGCGTCTTGCGCTTCCAGGGACCAGCGCGCCGTCCAGAGCCACTGCCAGCAACGTCGTGCTGAACTTCTTCTCCGGCACGCATGGCGATTTCAGTGGCGTTCCCGTCTCCTCCGAATGGGTCCATTCAGGAGAGAGCGACAACGTGCACGCGCTTCGGCTGCAGGTGCACGATTACGACGCATCGGGCCGATACACGCTGCACTTCGATTTCAATGAAGAGGCGGTCCCTCCGGCACTCCGCCGGCGCGCCGTAGCCCACTTCGAGCGGATCCTCACCTCCATGCTCGAGGATCCGGACCGGCCGATCGCGGAAGTGGACCTCCTCACGGCCGTCGAGCGTCAGGCGTTGCTGGTGCGGTACAACGACACTGGCGCGGCTCCCCTCCCGGTTCGCTCTGTGACCGCGCTCGTCAACGATCAGGCGGCCCGCACGCCCGACCGCATCGCTCTGCGAACAGGCACACGCGAGATGACGTTCGGCCAGATGCGCCGCGATGTGCAGGCCGCAGCGGCCCAGCTCGTCCGGCTCGGTGTGCAGCCCGGAGATCCGGTCGCCGTGCTCATGAAGCGGTCGATCGAGGCGGTGATCGCGATCCTTGCCGTGCTCGAAGCGCGGGGCGCCTACGTGCCGCTCGATGCCGGGTATCCCCTCGAGCGGATCCGGCACATCCTCGAGGATAGTGGCGCCACTCGGCTCCTTGTCCGGGCGCCGGAAGGCGTGGTGCCACCGGGCCACACGACCATCCGCCTGGAGGATCTGCTGCGCGGCGGCGGTCCAGTCGTCTCTCCGGGCGCCTCACGTCTCGATGATGTGGCGTACATCATCTACACGTCCGGATCGACGGGACCACCGAAAGGGGTGGTCGTCGAGCACGGCGGGCTGGCCGACTATCTCGAATGGGCAGCGCGAGAGTACGTCCGCGACGATCGCCTGAACTTCCCGCTGTTCACCTCGCTCGCCTTCGACCTCACGGTCACGAGCCTGTACCTGCCTCTCATCACCGGCGGCACACTCGTCATCTACGAAGAGCCGGATGGGCATCCGGACACCGCCCTGATGGACGTCATCGGCGAGAACGCCGTCGATTTCATCAAACTGACGCCGTCTCACCTGTCGCTCCTCAGGCACATGGATGTGTCGACCTCCCGCATACGCCGGATGGTGGTCGGCGGAGAGGATCTCAGGACCCATCTGGCCGCCGCCATCGCTGCTCGCTTCCAGCACCCGGTCGAGATGTACAACGAGTACGGGCCGACCGAGGCGGTCGTCGGCTGCATGCTCCATCGCTACGATCCGGCGGCCGACACCGGGACGAGCGTTCCTGTAGGCAGACCCGCCGATCACGTGCAGCTCTACGTCCTCAACGCGGTGCTTGCTCCCGTGCCGGAAGGTGTGCCGGGAGAGCTGTGCATCTCTCGCTTCGGGCTGGCACGCGGATACCTTCGCCGCGAAGACGAGACGAGGGAGCATTTCGTGGCGCACCCGTTCCGGGAGGGCGATCGCCTGTACCGCACCGGTGATCTGGTACGGTTCAGTGGCCCCGGCACGCTCGAGTACCTGGGCCGGATCGACAGGCAAATCAAGGTGTAGGTAATGCGCGTCGAGCCAGGCGAGATCGAAGCGGCGCTCCTTCGCCACGATGCCATCGAGCACTGCGTCGTCACGTCGCACGGGCGCGTGACTTCTGTCGCTCCGCCCAGGCCCGAGTCTGGCTACTGCACACGCTGCGGACTCCCCTCGAGCTTTCCCGGCGTCGTCTTCGACGGCGACGGTGTGTGCGGCACCTGCCGCTCGTTCGAGTCGATCAAGGACCACGCGCGCGCGTACTTCAAGAGCCTGGACGACCTCCGCGACGTATTCCGGGAATCGGCGGCGCGTGGCCGGACCGCTTACGACTGCATGATGCTCCTCAGCGGCGGCAAGGACAGCACCTACGCCCTCTGCCGGCTCGTGGAGATGGGCCTTCGGGTGTTCGCATTCTCGTTCGACAACGGGTACATCTCGGAGCAGGCGAAAGGCAACATCCGGCGGGTGGTGGCTGCGCTCGGCGTCGATCACGAATTCGCCACGACGCCGGCGATGAACGCGATCTTCCGGGACAGCCTGACGCGGTTCAGCAACGTCTGCAACGGCTGCTTCAAGACCATTTACACGCTGAGCATGAATCGCGCCCGCGCGCTCGGCATTCCCGTCATCGTCACCGGCCTCTCGCGCGGGCAGTTCTTCGAGACGCGGCTCACGGCCGACCTCTTTCGCGACGGCCGATGCAGTCCGGAGGAGGTGGATGCGGCCGTGCTCGCCGCACGGAAGACCTACCACCGCCTCGACGACGAGGTGTCGCGCTCGCTCGACGTCAGGATCTTCCAGGACGATCGGGTGTTCGAGGAGGTCCGGTTCGTCGATTTCTATCGCTACTGCGACGCGGACCTGGAGGAGATTCTCTCGTACCTGCAACGAACGGTGCCCTGGATGCGGCCGTCGGATACGGGCCGTTCGACGAACTGCCTAATCAACGAGGTCGGGATCTACATCCATACGAAGGAGCGCGGCTATCACAACTATGCGCTCCCCTACAGCTGGGACGTCCGCATGTCGCACAAAACCCGTGACGAAGCGCTGGACGAGCTCCAGGACCAGCTGGACATGCCGCGCGTCCACAGAATCCTGTCGGAGATCGGCTATGACGGAGATCGGCTGAGCGGCGGCGCCGCGGCCACCAGCCTTGCGGCCTACTACGTGTCGTCCCGCGACGTTTCCGAGACCGACCTGCGTCGCCATCTCGCAGAGACGCTTCCCCCTCAGCTCATCCCGCACTACTTCGAGCGCCTCGACGCGCTGCCACTGACATCGAACGGCAAAGTCGACGAGGCGGCACTGCGCTCCGCGCGCGACGCCCTGATGCCACCGGTCGCCGGCGATGCCGTGGAACCGGAGGGCACGGTCGAGGAGCGCATCGCGGCGATCTGGCGGGACGTTCTGCGCGTCGGGCACGTGGGGGCGCGCACCAGCTTCTTCGAGCTGGGAGGCACCTCGCTCGCCGCGATGGAGGTCGCCCTGCGGGTCTGCACGGAGTTCGACCTGGACCTGCCTCTGCAAACCGTGTTCACGCGCCCGACGGTCGCTCAGCTCGCACGGATGGTCGAAGACGTCGTCATGCAGGAGGTCGCCGCGCTCAGTGACGAGGAAGCTGAACGGCTCGCTGCCGAGCCACACGCCGGAACATGAGCACGGACAACGCTGTCGGTGCGGACGGTCTGTCGGACGCGAAGCGCCGGCTGATCGAACAGCGGCTGCAGCGGAAGCCCGCCGCGCCGCCGTCGGCGGACGGCATTCCCCGCCGCCAGGGGAGCGGGCCGCGGCGCGCGTCGGCAAGCGAGCGCTGGATCTTCCTCGCCCACGAGGCCAGGTCCTCATCGGCAAACAGAAGGCGGTGGCGGAAGAGGCGCGAACCCGCGCGGAAGACAATTTCCGTCTGGCCCGTGACGCCGTCGATCGCTACTACACTCATGTCAGT
>CAZGVW010000072.1:0-28971 GCA_964529265.1 uncultured Phycisphaeraceae bacterium | reverse complement strand
CTTTTTCCTCTATAAGCAGTGAGCCGGGGGCCATGGGGCAGGCTATTTTGGCCACCGGGGCCCCTGACGGGGCGTGGGCCCCGGCGCCCCCGCCGCCGCCGCCACTGGTCCCTACGGCGACGGTGGCGCCCATGCCAGTTGCGGCGCCGAGAAGCCATGCGATGTAGGCGAGTTCATAGTGGAAGAAATAGGCGACTGCGACCCAGGCGGCTCCGCCGATCGCCGCGCCGATTGTGGCGCCGATGAGCGAGATGACGGGGGAAGCGGCCGCGGCGCCGACGGTGGCGGCGGCCTTGAGGGCTTTGCCATCGTCAGCCTTGCGCACTTTCGTGCGAACCGACTTCCCGGAGGCCGAGTTGAAGCCGCAGTTGGTGCAGATGACTGCACCGGGGGTGAGCCGCTCGCCGCAGCCGACGCATGGCGGGCCGAGCGGTCGCGATCCGGAGACGGGGCCGGCGGAAGCCGACGCGGCCTCGCTCGCGAGAAGATCGGCGAGCAGACCCGCGTTCTCCCTCGGTTCGGGCGCCGGGACGATGACGGGGCGCGACGGCGCGCGCACCGCGGTGAACTCCATGGCCACGCTGCGTTCACGCGCGGATGCGGCACTCAACGCCGTGAACCGAACCGCCACACCGCTGAAGCGACGGACGGGGAAGCCCGTTGAAACGGGCTTGAGGCCCGAGAATCCGGCGCCGGACCCCGGCTGAAGCCGTGGCCTACAAGCGAGCAAGGCCGTTGAAACGGCCTGAAGACTTGACACCCGCGGGCCTACCCCACAGCAATGGCGCCACCATAGCGCACGGCGCCGGTAGGGATCGCACGCGGGGGCGGCGCCGGCGGTCGGTGCGCAAATCTGCGCGGAGTTGCACGCGTCTTGTGGAGGTTCGCATGCATGCATGTCGTGTTCTGGTTCTTTCGCTGGCCGCGGCTTCGGCGGTTTCCGTGGCTGATGCGCAGCACGCGGCGCTGCCCGGCGGCGCCCGGCTGATCCGGCCGGTGTGCATCGTGAATGCGTATGCGGCGTGGGCGCCGGACGGGAAGACGATCGTCTTTCAATCGAACGCGGACGGCGACTACGACATCTATGCGTCCGGGAGCGACGGGACGGGGCTGCGGAAGGTCATCGAGAGCGCGGCGAACGACATCACGCCGGTGTATTCCCCGGACGGGGCGCGGATCGCGTTCGTTTCGGAGCGGGATGGGAACCGGGAGGTGTACATCTGCTCGGCGGCGGGCACGGACCTTGTGAACATTTCGAGGAACGCCGGGGCGGACATTCATCCGTTCTGGTCGGCGGACGGGGCGCGGATCATGTTCAGTTCGAACCGCGGCAACACCGATGCGGCGGACTTCGATGTGTACACGATGAACGCGGACGGGTCGGATGTGCGACGCGTCACCTCGGGGCCGGAGGTGGATACGTATGCCTCGTGGTCGCCGGATGGGGCGCGGATCGTGCTGCGGCGCGTCGTGGAGGGGAACAACGAGGTCTTCGTGATGAACGCGGACGGAAGCGGGGCGCGGAACCTGACGAACTCGCCGCACTACGACGGCTGGCCGGTGTGGTCGCCGGATGGCCGCCGGATCGCGTATGCGCAGTTGCGGCACGGGAACAGGTCGAGCATCTGGGTGATGAACGCGGATGGGAGCGGGGCGCGGGAGTTGTTCCGCGATCCGCCGGGGTATGACCGGCAGCCGGCGTTCTCGCCGAACGGGAAGTGGCTTGTGTTCACGCGGTACACGGACGACAGCCCGCAGGAGAACGCGGGCATTCTGACGGGCCCCGTGCCGGACGCGTGAGGTCGAAGGAGGTCACCGGATGCGGGTGATCAGGCTTCGACGTGGACCATGACCTCGGTGACGAGATCCTCCGGCTTCGTTTTGCGGGGGTCGTTGAGGTACTTCTCGAGGGAGGGCGGATCGCCGAGGCGCCAGCGGCGGCCGGCGATCTCGCGCGAGGCGACGGCGGCGAAGAGGGCGGCGTAGGTTTCGCTGATGCGGTCGTAGGGGCCGTTGTGTGTGGCGACGGCGAAGGATGCCGCGGGGAGGTCCTGAAGGGCGACGGGGGCTTTGGGCTTTGTTTTCTCGTCAACGACTATGCAGGCGTCGTAGCGGCAGTGCGACGCATCGGTGACATCGGCGTCGTCGTAGCAGAGGCCGAACGTGTCGGGCTTGCCGAACATCATCTTTGACCAGCCCCACTTCATGAGGGCCTTCCAAGCGTCGCCGACCTGGTTGTACGGGCCGACGTGGCGCACATAAGCGACGTGGCGGGCGGGGAGCGTGGCGATGCGGATCTCCATGGCTTGGCTCCTTTGCTGCGGGTTGCCGGGCGCATCTGGGGCGCCGGGGGCGGGGGCGGGGGCGAGGATGGCGCGGCGCTCCGACCGGAAGACGGAGGGGGGCTCGCCGAACCGGCGCGCGAAGGCGCGGGTGAAGGCTTCGTGCGAGTCGTAACCGGAGTCGAGGGCGATGGTGAGGATGTCGTCGTCGCCGCGGGTGAGGCGGTGGGCGGCGCGCTCGAGGCGGAGGCGGCGTGCGTGCTCGCGGACGGTCTCGCCCGTGAAGCCGCGGAAGATGCGGTGGAAGTGAAAGGGGGAGAAGTGGGCGAGGCGGGCGAGTTCGTCGAGGGGGATGTCCTCGTCGAGGCGCTGCTCGATCTCGCGGCAGGCGCGGAGGATGCGCTCCTGGTAGTCCTCGGCGGTGGTGCGTGGGGCCTCGTTCTCAAGCATGTCCGCAGTATGCGGGGCGGGGGAGGCGGGTGCTTGATCGGGATTGCTCACCTGCGGGGGAAGGCCGGGGGCTCGGCTTCCACGGATTCTTCGCTATCGAGGTGGAGGCGATGGAGGAGGCGGTGCGCGACCGGGGCGAGGAGGACCGCGGCGACGGAGAGGAAGACGACGCCGGAGAAGAGGGCGTAGAGCATGGCGAAGACTTTGCCGTCTTCGGTGCGCAGATCACTCACGGGGCCCATGCCGGTGAGGATCATGGTGGCGTTGAGGAGGGCATCGAGCCAGGACATGCCTTCGGTGACGCGATAGCCGATGGCGCCGACCAGGAGCGAGAGCGCGATGAGGCCGGCTGAGAGCAGGAGCGCGATCGCGAGGCGTTTGAGGAATCTGGGGCGCGAGATGACGGGCTCTGAGCGGTGTTCGAACACTTCAGCACCCCGTGTGTGCAGGATCAGCCATGCGGGACGGGCGGATCGCCGCCGGCGCGCGAACTCGCGCGCGATCGATCTTCGCCGCGCCAGAGCGTGATGATGAGGATGCCGATGCCGATGAGGAGGAGGGCGTCGGCGACGTTGCTGACCCAGGGCCAGATATCGGTGGCGCCTCCGGGCCAGGAGAGGCCGAAGGGGAGGTGGACGTCGGGGAGCGGACGGAGGAAGTCGCGCACGCAGCCGAAACGGAGTCGGTCGTAGAGGTTGCCGAGGCCGCCGGCAAGGACAAGGCCGATCCCGATGTGCGCCCAACGGGCGCGGGCGTGGGTCCACGTGGCGAAGATCCACACGCCGAAGGACATGGCGAGCATGGTGAAGACGATGAAAAACCAGCGGCGGCCGGGGCCGACGCCGAAGACGGCGCCGGGGTTCAGGACGAGTGTGAGATCGAGCGCGTATGGAACGACCTGCACGGGTTCGTGCGGCGGAACGATGTCGCGCAGACCACCCGCGAGCACGCGTTCGCGATCGACGATGACGGGTCGTCCGGCGATGCGCTGGAAGGCGAGCCACTTGGTCCAGAGATCGAGGGCGACGCCGAGGACGGCGACGATGAGCAGCGTGGCCCACGCGCGAGACGATCGCCACGCGGGGATGGGCCGCGGGGGCGCGGGCTCCGGCGCGGACATTGGCTGGGGTCGCGTCGCGTGATCCGTCACGTCAGGGCGTCCGGTGCGAGGGCGTGAGCGCCGGGGCGGGCGTCACCGGCCGACCCTGTCAACCTGCCGGGCGCCTTCGAGGCTGAGGCGCGACCACGGCGTGGCCTCCAAGCGATCCTTGTGGATGGCGATGCCGAGCGCCTCACAGATGCCGAAGGTTCCGTTGTCGATGCGCTCGAGAGCGGCGTCGATCTCGCGGAGGAGTTTGCGCTGGCTGGCGGCGAGGCCGAGGGCGAGGGACTGGTCGTACTCATCCGATCCCTGATCGGCCATGTGCTGCGGCATGGAGGAAAGGGAGCCGCTGGCGGAGGAAAGCGCCTCCGACTCCATGCCGGTGACGTCGCCGGCGACTTCGGCTCGCTTCTGGAGAAGGATCTCGCGGTAGCGATCGAGTTCGCGCTTGCCAAGGGGGGACTTGGTGAGGCGCTTGGCGGCGGCGGCGGGCTCATCGCCGTTTTCGGAGGCCTTCTGGACGGGGCGGAGGCCGGCAGCCGCGGCGAGTTTGAGAGCCGCGGCCTTGGCGTCGGCGAGGTTGGTGGGCGCGGGAGGGCGCGGGGGCTGGTTCTTATCCGCCTGCGACTTGGACTTCGGCGACTTGGCGGTTTTGGCGCCGGCGGCCTTGGGCGCGGCGACGGGGGGCTTCTTGGACGGTTTCGCGGGCGGAGCCGCGGGCGCGCTCTTCGACATCTCCACCTTTTTTTTCTTTCCACCTGAGACCGCCTTGACGGCTTCAGTTTTCTTCGACTTGGACGGCCTGGACTTCGAGGCCGCAGCGGGCGGCGCCGCCGTGGCGCCTCGAGGGGACTTCTTCTTGTCGGGCGCGGACCGGGCGGCGGGCGTCTGCCGGGCGGTCTTCTTCCCAGCAGGCCGAGTGGCGGCGCCAGATTTTGCAGGCTTGCTCTTCTTCGCCACGGTTCGGTCCCCCTTCTCGACCGCATCGCGGCCGGGGCGCCGGTCGCCTTCGCGGCGACTGAGTGACCAGTGCGCTCCTGCGGAGCGGGTTCGCCGAACGGGGGCTTCGGCAGGGTCCTCAGTGACGCGTCCCAGCCGCCCCCAGCCCCGGAGAAGGCGAGAAGGCTAGCGAGACGGGGGGGTTTGGTCAATGTCCGAAGGGAAAAAGCGGCATTCTGCCGCCCTGGGGGCGCGCCTCCGGCCCGCGATCAGGCCTCGCTGGGGACCGGCGACTCCTCGACGTGTGCGCCGAGTCGGCGGAAGCGGCGGTGGCGGCGCTCGAGCAGTGTGGCGGGCTTGAGTCGCTTGAGTTCGCGGAGGCGATCGGTGAGCCACTTGGAGAGTTCGCTTGCGGCGGCGTCGGGGTCGCGGTGGGCGCCGCCGGGGGGCTCTGGGATGACGGCGTCCACGATGCCGAGTTTGAGGTTGTCCTTGGCGGTGAGGCGGAGGGCCCGGGCGGCCGCGAAGTTGTTCTCTTCGTTGGCGGTCTTCCAGAGGATGGCGGCGCACCCCTCCGGGCTGATGACGGAGTACCAGGAATGCTGGAGCATGGCGACCTTGTCGGCGACGGCGATGCCGAGCGCGCCGCCGGAGCCGCCCTCGCCGATGACGACGCTGACGACCGGCGTGGCGAGGCGACTCATCTCTCGCAGGTTCACGGCGATGGCCTCGGCCTGGCCGCGCTGCTCGGCGCCGAGGCCGGGGTAGGCGCCGGGCGTGTCAACGAACGTGACGACGGGCAGGCCGAACTTCTCGGCGAGTTTCATCTTGGCGAGGGCTTTGCGATAGCCCTCGGGGTGCGCGCAGCCGAAGTGGCAGGAGAGTTTCTCCTGCGTGGTGCGGCCCTTCTGGTGTCCGACGACAAGGCACTTGATTGAGCCCAAGCGCGCGAAGCCGGTGACGATGGCGGGATCATCGCCGAATCGGCGATCGCCGTGGAGTTCGCAGAAATCCTTGAAGACGAGGTTGATGTAATCGCGGGTCTGGGGCCGGCGCGGGTGACGGGCGACGCGGACTGTGTCCCATGGCGACAGTTGCTTGTAGAGGCGCGCCATGAGGGCGCGGTGCTCCTTGCGGAGGCGCTCGGTCTCGTCGTCGGAGTCGGGAGGCGGGGCGGTGGTGACACCGTTCGCGGCGGGGGAAGGCTCGCTGTCGGCCGGGGGCGGCGCAGCGGGGGCCTTGGACGCCGCCTCGATCTCTTCGAGGCGGCGCTCGATCTCGCGAAGCGGTTTTTCGAACTCGAGAAGGTACGTGGTGGACATGGGGAAGCGGGCGGGGGTGGCCGCCCGAGGCCATGAGTGTATCCCGTTCCCGGCCCCGCCGAGGAACGGCGGCTCGGGCGGGTATGCTCCGCGTCGAGCATGGGAACTGCACCGCGATTGGCGATCATCGGCGGCGGCGCGATGGCGGAGGCGATCGTGCGGGGGGCGATGGCGGCGAGGCCGCCGGTCGTGGGGAGCGCCTTCGTGGTTGATCCATCCGCGGAGCGTCGGCAGTTGTTTTCCGGGGCGGAGTTCGCGGGGTTTGTGGAGGGTGTCACCGCGGATGGCGGCGACGCGGCGCGGTGGCTGGCGGCGCAGGATCAGGTGTTGCTCGCCGTGAAACCGCAATCGCTGGATGCGGCGGCCGCGACGATTCGCCCTGCGTTCGCCACGTCGGCGGGCCCGAGGCCGCGCGTGGCGATCTCGATTCTGGCGGGGGCGTCAACGGAGCGGGTGCGGAAGGCGCTGGGCGGGGAGGCGGCGGTGGTGCGCGTGATGCCGAACCTCGCGGCAAGGATCGGGCGGGGCGTGGCGGCGGTGGCTGCGGGCTCGGGCTGCCGGCCGGGGGATGAAACGGTGGCGGTTCGACTGTTCGAGGCGTGCGGCGAGGTCGTGCGGATCGATGAATCGTTGATGGATGCGTTCACGGCGCTGGCGGGTTCGGGGCCGGCCTATGTGTTCTTCCTGGCGGAGGCGATGGAGCGGGCGGCGATGGAGATGGGGTTCGACGCGGCGACGGCGCAGCGGGTGGTCAAGGGCGTTGTGGCGGGGGCGGGGGAACTGCTGGCGGCTTCATCGGATTCGCCGGCGGATCTGCGCGCGGCGGTGACCAGCCGCGGGGGAACGACGGCCGCGGCTTTGGACGTGCTCGAGCGCGAGAAGGTGGCGGAGGCGATTCGGCGGGCTTTGCTGGCGGCGCGGGATCGGGGCGCCGAGCTGGGCCGCGGCTGAGGGCAGGGCTCACTCGGCCGGTCACTCCTCAACGATGTCGATGAGCTGGTTGGCGGGGACGTTCTCAAGGCGCTGTGTTTCCGCGCCGGGCCATCGGACTTCGATTGAATCGATGATGGACGCGGCGCCGAGTCCGAAGTGCGCAATGAGCATGTGCTGGGTCATGTAGCCCGAGCCGCTCTGAACTTCGCGGATCTGTCGCACGCCGCCGGCTTCGACCGTGATGCGTGCGCCGATGCCGGAGCGGTTCGATCGCACGCCGGTGAGCCGCACTTCGAGCCAGTGGTTGCCGTTGTCGAGGTCGTTGCGATAGAGGCGGCTCAGGGCGCCGGCTCGTGCGATGTAGGCATCGAGATCGCCATCGAAGTCATAGTCCGCCCACGCGGCGGAGTTGGCGTCGGAGGAATCGACTGTGAGTGCGCCGACCGGCAGCAGGAAGAAGCCGCCCGGTCCATCGTTGCGGAAGAGCATGTGGGTGTCGAAGGCGTTGACGACGAAGAGATCGAGATCGGCGTCGTTGTCGTAATCGATCCACGAGCAATCGCGCGATTGCTTGTCGGTTCCGAGTTCGCCCACCGTCACATCCGTGAATGCGCCGTCGCCATCATTGCGGAGCAGGCGGTTCTCGCCGCCGACGCCCTCGACCTTGAGGTTGGCGATGTAGAGATCGAGGTCGCCGTCGTTGTCGTAATCGCCCCAGGCGACGCCGCGGCCGTTGCCGGTGTCGCCCAGGGGCCCAAGCGTGGCGTCCACAAACTGACCGTTTCCGACGTTGCGGAACATGCGGTTGGTGCGCGGGCCGATGGGGACCCCGGGGATGCCCTGGTGGCCGTTGGCGAGGTAGAGATCCTGATCGCCGTCGTTGTCGTAATCGGCCCACGCCATGCCGCGGCCCACGCCGGTATCGTTCAGCGGGGGCGGCGTGAAGGCGAGGAAGAGGTCGTCAAAGTTGTAGTTTCGGAAGAAGATGTTCTCATCCGAGCCGCCGTGGCAGGAGAGGTAGAGATCGATGTCTCCGTCGTTGTCGGCTTCGCCCCACGCGGCGGCGCGGCAGATGCGTCCGCTGGCCATGGGGACGGATGTGACGTCGGTGAACACGAGGTTTCCCTCGTTGCGGAAGAGCACACAGCCCTGGCTGCCGGCGATGTAGACATCGATGTGTCCATCGCTGTTGTAATCGCCCCAGACGGCGCGGCCCATCTGGGAGTACATGGTCGGGAAGGCGAGCGGGCCAAGCGTGATCGGGCCCCACTGGCCGAGCATGAACGCGAGGTCGGCGCTGTCCACGGCGCCGCTCTCATCGAGATCGGCGGGGACGCCCGCGGCTCCCCATGCGCCGAGGAGGAGCGCGAGATCGCTCGCGCTCACGACCAGGTCGCGATCGAGATCCGCGGTCCGGCCGCCGGAAGTCGCATCGACAAAGAAGGCGCCGCCGATATTCAGGAAGAGGTATGAGCGCGTCTGCCAGGACGTGACGTAGAGATCGAGGTCTCCGTCGCCATCGACGTCAGCCCATGAGGCGCCGCGGGCGTTGCCGGTCTGCGAGAGCAGGTCCCCGGTTGTGGCGCTGAGGAACGGGTCGCCGGCTTGGGCGCGCGACGCGAGCGCAGCAGTGACGCACGCGATAATGGCCCGCAGCCTCATGAGGCCCGCTCCCTCCCCCACACCCCCTCTTCGAGTGCGGTGAGCGGGCATTGTCGCAGACCAGCCCACGAAGACAAGTGAAAAGCGGGCCTTTGCCGGGGTCGCGGCGTGTTTGCGGACGAGGCGAATCCGGGGCTCAGCGCTCGACCATCATCGCCACGGCGTTGCCGCCGCCCAGGCAGAGGGCGGCCACGCCCCGCTTGCCATTGGTCCGGCGGAGCTGGTGAATCAGCGTCGTGAGGACGCGGGCGCCGCTGGCGCCGATCGGGTGGCCGATCGCCACGCCGCCGCCGCAGATGTTCAGGCGGTCTTCCGGGATCTCGAGGGCGCGGGCGTTCTGAAGCACCTGCGCGGCGAAGGCTTCGTTGATCTCGAAGAGATCGACGTCCTTCATCGAAATCCTGGTGCGCCGCAGCAGTTCGCGGATGGCGAACACGGGCGCGGTGAAGATCTCCTTCGGGTCCACACCGGAGGTGAAATAGCCGGTGATGCGGGCGAGCGGCTGGAGGCGGAGTTCCTCGGCGCGGGCGGCGCTCATCACGGCGACGGCGGCGGCGCCATCGGAAATCTGCGAGGCGTTGGCGGCGGTGACCGTGCCTTCTTTCTCGAACGCCGGCCGGAGTCTGGCCAATGATTCCATTGAAGTCTCGGTGCGGAAGCCCTCGTCCTGCGTCACGTCCTGCTTCTGCTTGATGGCGTCGGCGGAGAGGGCGACGATTTCATCCTTGAACCACCCCTTCGCGGTGGCCTCGGCCGCGCGCTGGTGGCTGCGCACGGAGAACCGATCCTGGTCTTCGCGGGAGACCTTGTGCTCGCGCGCGATCCACTCCGCGGCGTTGCCCATGGCCCAGCATTCGAACGCGCAGGTGAGGCCGTCGGCCTGCATGTGGTCGGTGAGTTCGGCGGCGCCGAATTTCACCCCGGCGCGGACGTACGAAAGGTGCGGCGCCAGCGACATGTTTTCGAGCCCGCCGGCGATGACGCAGGAGGCGTCACCGGCCTTGATGGCCTGTGCCGCCAGCATGACCGACTTGAGCCCCGAACCGCAGACCTTGTTCACGGTGAAGCAGGGCATGGTCGTCGGCAGACCGGCGTTGAGGGCGGCCTGCCGGGCGGGGTTCTGACCGAGGCCCGCCTGAAGCACACAGCCCATGATGACCTCGTCCACCACGTCGCGAACGGCCGGCGCCTGCTTGATGACGGCGTCCACGGCGAAGGCCCCCAGGTGTGTGGCCTTCACACGGCTGAGGCCGCCCATGAAGCGGCCGATGGGGGTGCGCTTCGCGGCGACGATGACGGGCGTGCGGTCTGCGGACATTCCGGAGTGCTCCTCGCGGGATGGGGGATCGGTCACGGTTCGCCGCGGGGCGATTCGGCCCTTCCGGGGCGACGAACAGAGGCGGCGATTCGGCTGTTCGGCGACACGGCTCAGCCCGGCCGCGGCGACGCGAGGGGTATACTAGCCGCCCAATTTCCCACTCGCTTTTCACGCCGAATCAGGACGATCCTCAATGGCGAATACGCTGCTCGACGCTCCCGCGGAGGCGCCCGCGAAGGGCCTTCGCTCCGCCACGACGGTCACACTTCCCGCGGACAGCAACCAGGCGCTCGGCCTCGGCCACTTCGCGCTGGACTTCCTCGCGGGCCGACCGGGCGACCCGGATGATGCGGCGCTGAAGCGCACGGAGTTGTTCTTCGTGGATGCGACGCTGTGCGGGCTCTCGGCGCTGGCGCTCCGGACGAACGCGCCGACCCTGCTGCGCGAGGAAGCGCTGCACTACCGCTTGCCGGACAATGCGCGGGCGGCGACGGTGTTCGGTTCGAATGCGAAGGTGATGTCCGAGAAGGCGGTGGCGGCCAACAGTTCGGCCGTGCGCGAGTGGGATTCGAACGGCACGAACTTCGGCTACAACCCCGCGCTCGGGCACACGGCGGGCGAGTTCGGGCACAACGATTTCTATCCGGTGGTGATTGCGGCGTGCCAGGCGCGCGGGCTCGACGGGAAGACGGCGCTGCGCGGGATGCTGCTGCTCGATGAGATCCGCGGCCGTCTGGCCGAGGTGTTCAGCCTGAAGACGTACAAGATCGATCACGTGGTGCACGGCGCCATCGCGAGCGCCGCGACGTACGGCGCGCTCATCGGCGCTTCGGCGGAGCAGATCGAATCGGCGATCGGCATGGTGGTGGCGCACTACATCCCGTGGCGGGCGATCCGGGCGGGGAAGCAGCTCTCGGACTCCAAGGGGGCTTCCGCGGCCATCAGCGCGGAGGCGGCGGTGCTGAGCGCGATCCGCGCCAAGCGCGGGTTCATCGGGCCGCGGGACATTTTCCGCAATCCGGAGGCGATCTTCCGGTATTTCGAGCCCACGACGGAGGGGAAGGAGCGGTGGAGGGAGGTGGCGCCGAGCCCATTCGACCTCACGCTCTCACACTCCGGCCGCGATTTCGCCGTGATGGGCATGCACTTCAAACTGGGGCTCTACGAGCACCAGTCGGCGGGCGCGCTGCAGGCGCTCATCGATCTGATCTGCGCGAATCCGGCGCTGCTCTCGGACGTTGATGGGGGGCGCATCCGGTCGATCGAGATCCGCGCGTATGAGCCGGCGTTCGGGATCATCGGGAACCCGGCGAAGATGGATCCGCGCACGAGACAGTCGGCGGATCACTCGATGGCCTACATCGTGGCGACGGCGCTGCGCAAGGCGCTGGAGCGCAAGGGGCTGCCGACCGGCGGCGGCGCGCGGGGCGACGCGTGGAAGGCGCTCATGCTCGCCCCCGAGGACTACGGGCGGGACGCGATCGTGAACCGCAGGACGCGCAGCCTGATGCAGAAGAGCCGGTTCGAGCACGGGGGGCCGGAATACGACCGCAACTATCCTGACGGCATTCCGACCTCCGTGCGCATCACGGACATGGATGGGGCGACCCACGATTCCGGGATGGTGATGTATCCCGCCGGGCACGCCCGAAACACAACGGCGGATCTCGATGGCATTCTCGACCACAAGTTCCGTCTGCTGGGGAGCCTGGCGGCGAAGGAGCCCGGCGCGCTGATCAAGAGGTTCAGCGGATTGGCGAAGAAGTCGGCGCGGGAGATCGCTTCTCTGCATGACTTCGAGATCACGCTGCGGAAGGCCATCGACTGAAGACCGCAGCCCGCGGCGCATGAAAAAACGCGGCCGCATGGCGCGGCCGCGTCTGGTGATCAAGACGGTGTGAGCGGAATCAGGCCTTCCGGCGCCTGCGAACGCCTGCGACCACACCGAGGCCCGCGAAGCCCAGGGCCGCGCCGGTCGGGAGCGGCACGACGGTCGTGGTGAAGTTGTTGCCGTCGAACCAGCCTTCGTTGTTCTTCGTCCATGTCGTCAGGTAGCCGTCGTTGTTGTAGGCGGCGCCCAGGCCCTTGAACGTGTGGAACCACAGGCCGAGTTGCTCGCCGAAACCGATGCCGAACCAGTCATCGCCGCCCGGATCCGGGTAGCGCGGGAGGCGCAGATTCAGGTCGGTGGCGTCCACCTTGATGGTGAACGTGCGCTCGCCGCCGGCATCGGAGACCTGGAGCTGCTGGACCCAGGACGGATCGAGCAGGCCCTTGATCGTGTCGGGCAGCTGAGTGCCTCCCGTGGGGCCGTTGCCGTCGCGGTAGCTGTCGCTGGCGTTCTGGCCGTTGTAGCCGTAAGCGGTCAGGAGCGGCGCATTGGGATCGCGCGCATCCACATAGAGCACCGCGAGTTCGCCCGGATGGCCCTTGGGATTCGGGCCGCCGTTCACGACGAGCGTGAGACCGGAGGTGATCGTGTTGCTGAAGGTGGTGGTCCAGCAGAGTTCATTGGTCTGATCGTCGAACGATGCCTGAATGGATTTCCAATGGCCCGCGGCGTCGTTGATGCTGTAGGAGCCGGGGTCGCCGCGGTCCCAGGTCCATTCGTACACGGCCGCGGTTGCGGCCTGTCCCGCCGCGGCCAGAGCGGCCGCCGATGCGCACACGCCAATCCGGTTCATGATTCCTGCCTTCCTGATCTCTCGTTGTTTCGGTCGTGGTCGGCGCCCATCGCGCAGACATCCCTCGGAGAGCCGCGCCGCGGCTCGCCCCTCAAGCTGACACGAGCGGGTGGCGACGCCAGCGGGGTGGGACCGATTGCCGCGGCG
The DNA here is from genome assembly GCA_964529265.1 of uncultured Phycisphaeraceae bacterium. Lineage (GTDB taxonomy): Bacteria > Planctomycetota > Phycisphaerae > Phycisphaerales > UBA1924 > CAZGVW01. The sequence continues at coordinate 16,132 of CAZGVW010000072.1, read as the reverse complement.
CAGGGTGGACCTGCGCGGGCGCTGCGGGTCTCGCGGCGCGGGGATCGCGGCGGGGCCGATAAGCGGCCCGAAAGCGCGGGGCCCCGGCCGCTGTAAGATTGGCGCATGCCGGACAGCGCGGACCATTCGGAAGCCACACGGGCCTCGGAGAGCCCGGGACACCGCCTGAGATCGCTCATGGCGAAGTCATGCGTGGCGATGCCGGGGGCGTTCAACGGGATCGTGGCGCGGGCGGTTGCCGACGTGGGCTTTGAGGCGTGCTATGTCTCAGGCGCCGCGGTTTCGGCGTGCGCCGGTGTCCCGGACGTGGGGCTGCTCTCGCTCGAGCATTTCTGCCGCGTGATCAGGGAAGTGGCGGATTCGTCTGGGCTTCCCGTGCTCTCGGATGCGGATGTCGGCTTTGGCGAATCGGAGATGGTGATCCGATCGGTACACGATTACAGCCGGGCGGGCGCCGCGGGCTTCCACATCGAGGACCAGGTTTTCCCGAAGCGGTGCGGGCACCTCGAGGGCAAGCGGCTGGTCGGCGTGGAGCACATGCAGGAGAAGGTCGCTGCGGCGGCGCGGGCGCGGGACGCGATCGATGGTGGGAAGGGTCGGCGCGGCGGGTTCACCGTGTGCGCGCGCACGGATGCGAGGAGCGTGGAGGGCATCGATGCGGCTATTTCGCGGGCGCGGGCCTACGTGGACGCCGGCGCGGACATGATCTTCCCGGAAGGGCTGCACTCGGAGGATGAGTTCGCCCGAGTGGCGGAGGCTGTGCTTGCGCACGATGCGCCTTCGCCGGTGCATGAGGGGCGCCGGGCGCCGTTCCTGCTCGCGAACATGACGGAGTTCGGCAAGACGCCGATCATCCCGCTCGATCGCTTCGCGCGGATGGGCTACACCTGCGTGATCTTCCCCGTGACGACGCTGCGGATCGCGATGGGCGCGGTCGCGGAGGCGCTGCGGGCGCTGCGGCGCGACGGGCATGTCGAAAGCGCGCTGGATCGCATGCAGACCCGCAACGATCTCTATGGGCTGCTGCGATACACGCCCGGTGAGGAGTGGGTGTTCCCGAGCCCGCCGAAGAAGGGGTGAGTCACCCGCTGAAGACGCGCCCGGTTTCCGGATCCATCATCCGCCATCGTTCCTGCCGGCAGATCCGCGCGAGCACCGGCCAGCCGATCTCATCCTCAAGGAGCGTGACGAGGAGTTGCGTGACCTCGTCGCGATCGTCAACCATCGGCAGCTCGACGCGGATGCCGGGGCCGTGCAGGACTCCGAACCCCTCGGGCGAGCCATCGGGCGCGGTGTTGTAGCGTGAGAGCGTCCGCACCACCTCGCGCTTCTGGCCGAGGCTGCGATCAGTTGACAGAGCCCCCCCCGGAGCCCCCTGGCCCTCGCCGGTCGCCGCGATGAGGACGAGTTGTCTGGCTCTGGCCACGGCGCTGCGCATGATCCTTTCCTACGCCGCGGCGGGCCGCGGGGCGGGAAGTATGGCCGATTCCGATCAGGCGGGCAACGGCTCCGCCTGGGCGGGCGCCGGGACGCCCGTCTCCCGGAAAGAGCCGCACTCGCGGGCGTCGCGCGCGGAGCGCGCCTCGATGCGCGCCAGCGACTCGTCGGTCATCCAAGGCAGCGCGGCGATCTTCGCCCGAAGTCCGGGCGCAGCCTGCGCCAGCGGGCGGCCCATGCGCTCGAAGCGCGGCCGGCTCTTCCAGTATCGGTGGAGCCACAGGAACTGATCGGGCGCCCGGTGGACCATGTGTTCGATCGCGCGGCGGTAGCGCGCGGTGATGTAGAAGAGCGGATCGGGCTGGTCCACCCACTCGTGCGGGTGGATCACGTCCACAGCGTCCATGCGGTAGACGATCGCGCCGTGCTCCGATTCCTCGTGCGAGACGCAGCGGGTCTGGCCGCAGATGATCGGCGCCTGGTGACGGATCGCGAGCAGGCCGATCGACTTGTAGGTGGAAGCGAGCCGATCGAAGAACGGCACGAACAGGCCGCGCTCGCCGGCGTTCTGATCGGCGATGAACGCCACGGATTCGCCGCGGCCCAGGATCTCGGGCAACGCCTCGCTCCCGCTGAACTTGGAGATGAGCCGCAGCCCGAAGCCCGCGCGCGACCGCGTCGCCCATCCGTCGAGCCATCGATTGTCGAGCGGCCTGTACAGCGCGTTCACGGGAAATCCGAGGCTCGCCACGGCATAGCCGATGGCCTCCCAGTTGCCGCAGTGGCCGGTGATGACGATGCACGGGCGCTGGGCAAGCAGCAGGTCGAGGGCGCCCATGGTCTCGCCGAGCCGGATGAACGACGGCCAGCCATCGCCGGCGATGAGGCGCGGCGCGCACGCGAGGTGCGTCGCCAGCTTGAACATGTGGCCGTACGACTCCACGGCGCAGGCGTGAACGCGGTCCGCCTCCCAGTCCGGGAAGCACCACGAGATCGTGTCGCACATGCGGGCCAGGCGCGCCCTGTTGGAGCGCCGCTCGGCCCAGTGGCGGCCGACGGCCATGGCGATGCTCGACGCCTCGCGCGGCGGCAGCGTGTTCGCCGTGGCGACGGCGAAGCGCGCGGCCCCGTACACGAAGGGGTGGGTCCAGACTGGCCAGCGTTTCCGGGGCACGGCGCTCCCCGCGCTCAAGGCGCGATTCAGCGGCCGGTGTAGCCCGTCAGCGTGTACAGACGGTTCTCGTTGAGGACCGGGATGCCGGTCTGCGTGGCCGTCTCGAAGAGGCGGTCATACTGCTGGCTGTCCTGCTGCTTGCGGATGTATTCGCGCACGACGGCGATCGGCGCATCCGGCGGCGGTTGCGGGGGCAGGAGCGGTCTTTCGCCCAGCACCAGGAAGTCCACGTCGCCCGCGACGTCCTCGGCGATGCGACCCCCCCACTGCCCGATGAGTCCGACGATGCCGTTTCGCTCCTGCGGCGTCGCGATTCCATCGCGGTTGGCGTCAAAGTTGCCGAAGACGACGAAGGTGTAGGTCTTGGCCGGGTCGTAGATGGCGTTGGCCGCGACGTCCCCGACCACGATCGGGTTGCCCCGGGTCTCGCGGATGATCCGGCACAGCGACGACTTCTCATCGACGCGGATGACTTCGACCGTGGCCTTTCCGGGCGGGTAATCGCCGTTCTCGTCAGGCTGGATGGCGCCGGCGTCGGAATAGACGGCGAAGGACATGCCGAGGACCACGCGCTTGTCTCGGCCGGCATCGACGTAGACCTGTCGCCGCTGACCCTCCACGGAAACGACTCGCGCATCGACCAGCGCGAACTCATCCGTCGGCTGGAGCACCTGATCCGCACGCGAACGCTCGAGCGTGCGGATCTTCTCCTGCTGAAGGACCACCTGCTCCTGCATCTGCGACAGTTGGCCGCGCAGCGTCGTCTCGACTTCAGCGCTGTCGGCCCGAATCTGATCGACTCGCGAGTTGTTCTGCGAAATCGTGTCGTTCACGTTCCCGCGGTAACGGTCGAGTTCGGTCTTGTACCGGCCCACTTCGTCGTTCAGCGCCGCGACCGTGGCGGAATGCGCCTGCTCGATCCGCGTGAGGCGATCCACTTCAGCCTGAAGGTCCGCCTCCGCGGCTTCCCGGGCCGATTCTGCGTCCGCCAGCGCCTTCTCGAGGCGCGAGATGTCGGATTCGCGGCTCTGAACGACCCTGATGAGCGACGCCGTGTCCGCCCCATTGACTTTCTCGAGATCGGACTCGAGATCCTCGATCGTGTCGGTGCGCGATCCTGTGACGCGCTGCATCGCCGTCTCGAGCGATCGCTGCAGGTAGCCGACAAGGCTCTCGTTCCCCGGCTTCTTGCCGATGAGGGCCAGGACGCTGTCCGAGTTCTGCTCATCGGCCCGGATGTACTGGCCGCGCTGGTCCTGCGCAATCACCAGTTCCTTCCCCAGCCGCTGCTTCTGCCCGTAGAAGACGATGGCGGCGATGAACGAGGCGAGCATGAGCACGCCGAGCAGCGTCACGGTGAACGCCATGCCGACACTGGTGCTTGTGCGAGACGCCATGAGGCAAGACTCCAGTTGAAGCGCCCCCGCGCTCCGGGAGGCGGCGATGAGTGAAGGCCGGCGATCATTCCGGTGGGCGGCGGACCGGGCCCGAAGGCCGCCTCGTGGGAATACGTCCCCGCCGCGGCCATGGTTCCGCCTTTCAGGGCGTCCAGGCCCCGGAGGGGCGGCTGGGAGTGTCCCGGCGGCCTCCCGGGCCGTCAACCGGTGCCCAAGGGCGCCTAGAGCGGCCCCAGCCAGCCCCGGAGGAGGTACACGAGCCCCAGGAACGACGCGAAACTGATCGTGTCCGTCGTCATGGTGAGAAAAATGGTGGATCCCGTCGCCGGATCCAAGCCCTTGCGGTGCAGCAGCAGCGGCATCCCGGCGCCGGCCAGGCAGCCCAGGGTGATGGCCCCGGTCATGGCGACCCCCGCGATCAGGCCCACCCGCCAGTAGAGGTGGGGGTCGATGAACAGCCCGACGAGCGTGAGCAGTCCCGCCAGGATGGCGCCCACGGCGGCCCCCGCGAAGAAACCGAGCAGGACCTCGCGCACGAGCAGCACCCGCGAGCGGCCCTTGTGCACCTGCCCAAGGACCAGCCCGCGCAGCGTCACGGCGAGGCTCTGCTGACCGGCGTTGCCCGACTGGTTGGCGATCATCCCCATGATCGCGGCGAGCGCCGGCAGGAAAACGAGAATCCCGTCGAGCAGGAACACGACCGTCGCGGCGAGGCTCGACGTGAGCAGGTTCACGAAGAGCCAGGGGAAGCGGCCCTTCAGTTTGTGCAAGAGCGGATCGTGCACCGATTCGCCGATGCCGACGCCGACCTGCTTGTAGACATCCTCCGTGTGCTCCTTGCGGATGATGTCCACGACGTCGTCGATGGTCACGATGCCCAGCAGGCGCCCCTGATCATCGCACACCGGCATGGTGATGTAGTCGTAGCGATCGAACTCCGTGGCGACCTCTTCTCGATCCATCGTCGCAGGCGCCCAGTCGATCTCTCGCTGCATCACGTCCGCGATTCGCGCTTTCGCGGGATTGACGAGCAGATCCCGCAGCTCGATCGCGCCGACGAGGCGCATGAAGTTGTCCACCACGTAGATGACCGGATACTCGATCTCCTCCGGCTTGCTTCGGACAATCTCGATCGCATCCGACACGGTGACGTCCGCGGGAAGGGCGAGGAACTCGGTGTTCATCAGCCCGCCGGCGGTTTCCGGGTCGTAGAGGGCCAGTTTGGCGAGTTTCGCCGCGGTCTGGCGCGGCATCGCCGACAGCACGCGCTGCGCCTCGGCGTCCGGCAGCAGTTGCAGGAGGTCCGCCGCGTCGTCCGCATCCATCAGCGTGAGAAGTTTCGCCGCCTCGGCCGGAGGCAGATCCTCGAGCACCGTTTCCGCGAGGGCGTGGTCCATGTGGGCCAGCGCCTCCGCGGCTGACTCGAAGTCCATCTGCTGAAGAACCTCGACCGATTCCCCAGGTTCGAGCGTTTCAAGCGAGTCGGCGGCGTCGGCCGGCTCCTGATCCTCGATTTCCTTGGCGATCTCCTCGACCGGAGCATCCGCCTCGACAAGCGCCATGACGCGCTCCTCGGGATGCTCATCGTGCGTCGCCGCCTGAGTCTCCTCGGCCGGCCCGCCATCCACTCGGTCGGTCGACGCGGAGTCAAAGGCGACACCGTGCTGCTCGGCGCCCTCGTCGCGCGGACCGCGGGATTGATCGTGCTCGCTCACCGGAGCGATGCTACCCGCGTCGGGATGCAGCAACAGGAGCGACCCGGGACCACAAGGCCTCGGGTCGCCGGAGGGAGAGATGAATCTGGCGCCGCGCCTCCAGCCGAGGGCGCGAAACACCGCCTCGACAAGCGGACGCCGACGGGTCAGGGCCATTGGCGGGATCGTTCAACTCGCCTCGGAACGCATCTCGCCGCCACTCGATACGCGGACCTTGCGCTCGGGTTCCGGAAAAAGCATGACGCCGAACAGCCGGACCGAGCGGGGCGTCGATTTGGTCCCGGGGGGATCGAGTTTCTGGGACACCGACGCGTTTGAGCCCCTCGCATTCGGCGTCAGAGCCTGCAAACGGAGACGCGCAAAAACAGCGCACATCGGGCCCCGGCGCCGACCTTTGCCGCGCCATGCCGCGGGCCCGGCGGAATCGCGGCAGGCGGTCCTCTGAGGCCGCCTCAGGGCCTCCCCTGATGTTCGGGGCCGGCCACCCGGCCGATGACCAGAGCACGGTCGGCCAAGGTCGCCAGCCGAGGAGGAGGGACGTATGGGTGTCCGGCTGGGCGAAGTTATGGTCCGTCGGGGAATCCTGACGGAGGACCAGGTTCAATCCATCCTGCGCGAGCAGGCGGTGTCGCGGCGGCCGTTCGGGGAACTCGCGGAGGAGTTGTTCGGGGTCTGCGCCAAGGCCGTTGAGCAGGCCTGGGCCGCCCAATATGAAGCGATCACCGAACACGTGGACCCCCGCGACCTGTCGATCGATCGCGCGGTGCTGTGCCTGATCGACCGGCGGCAGGCTTGGCAGTTCCGCATCCTTCCCGTCCGCCGGGACGGCCGCGAACTGATGGTGGCCACGGTCACCGAGTGGCTGCCGCGGGCATTGCGGTTCTCGATCCGGCACTTCGTGGAGCCCTGCTATTTCGTGCTCGCGCGGCCGGAGCACCTCGGGGAAGCCCTGATGACGCACTTTCCCATGGAGGGCATGACGCCGGAATCGATCTCCAGCTCGGCGCCGGTGTTCGGGGCTCTGCGGCTCGGGTGAGCAGCGCCCGGGGGGGGCTTTGCCGCGGGGCGAGGCTGCCTGTACGCTCTGGCTGATGCCTCAGGAAACGAAGTCCGGTGGATTTGACGGCGCTGTCGCCGCGGCTGAGTCCCCCTCGCTGCAGGGCTTGGCGGTCACGCGCGACGATGAGCGCGCCCTGCTCGATGCGCTGGAGCAGGCGTTCGATTACCGGGGCGATGTCATGGTGACCCTGGAGGATGGGCGGACGGTCGCCGGCTACATCTTCGATCGCCGGACGGGGGCCACGCTGATCGAATCGCGGCTCAGGCTGCTTCCTGCGGATTCGGATGAGCGGCTCACCGTCCGCTATTGCGATATCGCGCGGCTCGAGTTCTCGGGTCGCGACGCAGCGCATGGCAAGTCCTTCGAGAGGTGGCTCAAGAAGTACGTCGAGAAACGGCTTGCAGGCGAGAGGGCCAGCATCGAGAGCGAGCCCCTGGCCTGAGCACGGCCGGCAGTTACGCCCGAACTTGAGCCGACGTGCGCAGTGGGGTTATCCGCTGCGACAGGCGAATCCAGCGCGCCAGCGCCATCACTGGGAAGTAGTGCCGGTAGAGGTGGTAGCGAAGGTAGAACACCTTCGGGAAGCCCGTTCCGGTGAACCACGGCTCGCGCCACGAGCCGGCGGGCTCGTCAAGCAGGTGGTTGCCGCGGGGCGCCGGATGGGCTTCGATGAAACCCCCCGGGGCGGCGTCGCGAAGCGGCGCCGGCTGCGCGGAGGCAGGTGCATCGGCGCTCAACTGGTGATCACAGAGCCAGCGGATGGCGCGCGAGATCGCGTGGTCGCGCGGCGATGTCAGGTACATCAGCGTCAGAGCGCCCCATGATGTCTGCGACGCGGTGCTCGGCCCCCTGCCCTTGAGCGCGGGATCGATGTACGAATCCGCGGTTTCGCCGAAGCCGCCATCGGGATTCTGCATGCGGCGGAGCCAGGCGAGTGTTCGAGCCAGCGCGGGCCGGCTCATGTCTTCACCCGCGGCATGGAGGCCGCCCGCGGCCTGCCACGTTCCGTAGAGGTAGTTCACCCCCCACCGGCCGATCCATGAGCCATCGTCGCGTTGCGATCGCAGAATGTAATTCACTGCGCTGCGGATCATCGAGTCTTCTCGATCGACGCCGCAGGTGATCAGCGCCTCAACCGTGCGGCCGGTGATATCGGGGCAGGATGGATCCTGCATGGCGTTGTGGTCGGCGAAGGGGATTTCCTCCATCCACGGACGATCCCTCGTGCGGTCGAACGCGGCCCAGCCGCCGTCATCGTTCTGCATGGCGCGAATCCAGCGCACGGCGCGAGCGGCGGCGTCCGATGCGGCGGCGTGGCTCGTTGACTCAACGGATGCGCCTGCACGGCCCGCGAATCCTTCGGCCGCGCGGCGGAGCGCCTTGGCGACCATCGCCGTGTCATCGACATCCGGATACCAGTCGTTGCGATACTCGAACGCCCACGCCGCCCACGGCTTGTGCTCGCCAGCCGCGGGGGCCGATTCGAACGAGGCGCGATCGCGGGGGCGCAGGTTGCGGACCCAGTCCCCCACCATGTTGACCTCGCGATCGAGCAGCCATTCGCAGCATCGACGGATGCGCGCATCGTTGCGGCAGTCGCGGCCCGCCTCGGTCAGCGCGTACAGGGCGATCCCCGTGTCCCACACCGGCGAGAAACAGGGCTGGATGCGGATGTGGTCGTCTCGCTCCACGATGAAGCGATCGAGTTCCTTTTCCGCAGTGGCGCGAACAGGCGAGTGTCTCGCATCGCCAAGCGCCTGCAGAGCCACCTGGATGTAGACCATGGGCGGAAAGATCGCGCCGAGGCCATCGGTCGTCCGCGAGGTCATTCGGGCGACAATCCACTCGCGCGCAGCGCGGATGGCCCCACCGCGGATCGGCGACCCGCCGAGGTGGTGAGCCCACTTGAGGCCGCGATCGATGGAAAGAAAGAAGTTGGTCCACGAGGCGGGCTCGCGAGCGTCCCACGGCTGGTTGAGCGTTCGCTTCCCTCGCTCATCGACAAACAGTTCCGGGATGCCGAGATGATCGGGAAGCGCGCGGACGGGCCGGAGCGCCGTGCACAGGGCCAGCGGCAGGATCATGGTGCGCGTCCACGCGGCCACCTTGTCCATGTGGAAGGGGAACCATCGCGGCAGGAACACGATCTCAGGCGGAATGGCGGGGCACGCGGTCCACTCGACCTGGCCCAGGCAGGCGAGATAGAACATGGAGAAGGTGTTGAGGCGCTCCGCGCCGCCGCGGGAGAGAATGGCTTCGCGGGCGCGCTGCATGTGCGGAGCGCGGGAATCGTCCCCGAAGATCTTCAGCGCGAAGTAGGCCTTGACGCACGCGGAAAGATCGGCCTGGGCGCCGGGATACTGGCCCCACGTCCCGTCCGGGCGCTGAAGCCACCTGAGGTAGGCGCACATCTTCTCGAGGCGCGCCGCATCATCGAGCTTCTCTGACCACTCGGCGTCGCCCGGCGTGCGCTGGCCGAGGATTGCCTTCATCAGAAGGTATTCGCTGGAGAGGATGGAGTCCCCCTCGAGTTCGGCGCACCAGTGGCCGTCGGGCCGCTGCTTCGAGAAGAGGGCCTCGACCGCCGCGTGAAGGGCGCGCGCCGCCGCGCCCGGCAGAGGCTCGATCGGGGCGGATGGCGGGGACTGTCGCAGGGGCGCAATCAGCGTGGTCAACGCACAAACTCCGGTGGCGCCGCCCGTCGCCGGATGGGGCCGACGGCGAGAGTAGCGAGGAGAAGCGGGGGCGTCAGGCCCCGCCGGTCTCCGTTCACTTCTGCTCGATCTGCACCTGCTCCTTGCGGGTCGCGTCCGACTGGCCCTCCAGGCTGGCGCGCCGCTGCCGGTGCTCCTCCATTCCGGGGGGCTCCGGGAACCATGAGGCGAAGTCCTCGACGTAGGGCTTCATGGTGACCTCCATGATCTCGAAGGCGGCCTGCGCCACCGGGCGCCACTCACTGCCGGAGAGCATGCGGAACATGCGCGACCGCTGCCACAGACCCACGTTGGCGCCGTCGAGCGCCATCACCAGCGCGCCCGCGGCCACCTCGGCAAAGTAGGGCGACATGAACTGCATGCGGTTCTGCGAGGCGTCCGCCATCGTGCGGCGGTTCTGCTCGACCATGTACCGCTTGTGGACCTCGTTTGCGAAGGTCATGTTGCTCTGGAACACCTTCATATCGCCCCGGAGGAGGCCGTTGAAGTAGGCGTTCGTGAGCGCGGCGAGGATTTCGGTCTGGGCATAGTCCGGCGACGTGATCCGCTCCTTCAGGTCCTGCTCGATGAACTCGCGCAGCGTGAGACTGAGTTCGCGCTTCTGGTGCACGGGGGCGTTGGTGTTCTTGTCCTGCGTCGTGCGCAGTTCGTGGTAGTATTCCTCTGCGCGCTCGATGTCCCCCATCCGGTAGGAGATCCGGATCAGGTCCCGCAGGAAGTTCTCATACCCGGTGGCCGCGACCCGGTAGGGCCGGTTGGGGTCCTCCGCCTCCACGTCCCGGATCTTCGATCGCTCGATGGCCCGCGGGATGATGTATTCCCTGTACACCTTGAGGTAGACCTCGGCGTAGTCCAGGTCCATCATCTGCACGTATGTATCGTTGATCGGGTTGAAGTAAATCGTTCCCCAGCGGAAGAGTTCCTGCGCAGCGTGCGTGAGCAGTCGGTTCGTGTTGACCTCGTCGAAGTCCTGCCGGTTCAGCCGCTGCGCCCCCATCTCGATGCCGCGGTTGGCCCAGTACAGCCCGTGCGACGCCGCATGCCGCCAGTCGAGCGGACCGAACTCCCGCGTATAGCGGATCATCCGCTCCGGCTCCATGTGATACTCATCGATGAGCACGCGCTTGCGCACGTGGTTCACAAGCCGCGCAAAGGCGTACATCTTCGCCTCCTCGCTCAGCACGTCGGCCAGGATGGCGTCGAAGGCGTCGTTGCGGGCGTCGGCCGCGAACTCGACCGGAACGCCCTCTTCAAACCGCGTGCGGGCCAGCGCCCGGGCCATCTCCACGCGCCGGAGGAACTCCATGTTGAGCGGCAGTTTGGCCTCGTCGCGCACGCGGGCCACAACCTCGCTGAGCGCGGGCTCGACGGTCAGCAGTTCCTCCAGAGTCGCCGGGGCGTCCACGATCGCCTGAAGCCTGTCCACGCTGTTCTGGATCGATTCCTCCAGCGTCGCGCCTCGGGGAGGCGGCGGGCCGAGGATGTACGTCCACTCCCGCGCCAGCTCGCGTTTGTAGTAGTGGTTCGCGTCGTCGTTGATCCCCTGAATCTTGTGCACGAAGATCCACGCCAGCTCCTTGTGCAACTGGACGTCGCTCGGGTTCTTGGGGATGCCCTCGTCACGCAGCAGCCGGATGCCGGATTGCACCCACTGCCACCGCTCCGACGCCGTGTTCGTGGCGACCGAGATGTTGTAGGCCATGTTCCACGCGTGGAATCCCCACACACGCGGAAACCGCGGCTGAAGCCGCGTAATGGTGCGGGCCAGTTCGATGGCCTCGTGAAACTTGCCCGCCTGCTTCATTTTCTCGGCGCGGAACCACAGAATGTTGACGAAAAGGCCCCGGAACGCGCCCAGCGCGATCGCCGCGGCGACCTCCGGCGGATCAGACTCCTCCGCCCGCTCCCCATAGCCCAGTTGGGCCCGGCCCGACTCCGCCGCCACGGCGGCCGACAGCACGGCAGACCCCCCAAGACACGCGATCAGCACCCCCGCGGCGATCAACTGGATTCTGCGCTCCAGCCTCATGGGAAAGTCTCCGGGAAGCGGCCCCTGGCTAGTGGCCCGAATAGGTCGCCAGTTCGCGCCGGCGGAAGATGGCCCAGGCCCCGGCGAGGATCACGGTGGTCCATGCGCCCAGAATGAGCAGGGCGCGGATGGCGTCTGCCCACGGTACGAGCCGGCCATCCACCAGGTTCGCGGTGGGCTTGAGGCGGGCATAGGCCTGGAAGGCCCAGGCGACAGGCCCGGCGCCGATGCGGAAAAAGGCGCCGACGGCGTCGAATTTCCCCTCCGGCGTGAAGAAGGGGTACTCGTTGAGCGAATACTGGAGAAAACCGGCGGTTTCCGCTGCAAAAAGGATCAGAAACGAGAGCATGCACGCCACAGGGAACGAAAGGAACGTGGCGCCGAAAATCGCCACCGCGGCGAAAAAGCCCAATTTGAGCCACAGCACGAGCATCACCCGGAGGAAGTTCAGCTCGAACCCGCCGACGGCGTAGAGGACTTCGAGGTCGCCTGGCTCGAAGCGGATTCCGATCGGGTTCGCCTGCCGCGTGTAAATATCCGCGTTGTAGACCTCGACCTCCAGATTACCCTGCTCATCGATCGCCTCAGGCGGGAAACTGATGGTCTGGGCGGTCCCAAGGATGACCTGGCGCGGGAACTCGAGGCCCCCGATGAAGAACGTGACCCGGTAGAGATCCGTGGGGTCGTTGGAGCCAGACTGGACCTTGTAGCGCAGCGTGAGCGGCCGTCGCTCCTGCTTCGCCTGCTTGAGGCCTGTGAAGAGAAAGCGACCCGGAACCGGCCCCGGATCCACCGTTCGCGTCCGGCGGCGCCATTCCTCGATCTGCTGGGCGGCAGTCTCAAGGCGGAACTGCTCGACCCGCCGCTCATCATCGGTGAAGGATGCGTCGCGCGCCACGGCGTCCGCCACGATTCGATCGACCGCCTGACGAATCTGCTCGATGGGCGGGTCGGGGACTTCAGGCTCAATGCCGATGCGCGAAACCAGGACCTGCGTGTGCAGGAGGAGGCGGTCGGTCGTGGGGGCGCCCGAGCCATCCTCGTTGACCCAGGGCTGGACCTCGCCCTGGGCTCGCTGGTTGCGCAGGTGCTCGGTGAAGAGGAAGAGCCCGGTGGCGGAGACGCTGAGCAGAACCGCGTTCAGCACCATGACGCCCAGCCACTTGCCGAGCAGGTACTCGTAGGGGCGGACCGGCTTGCTCATCGTCTGCCAGATCACGCGATCGCGCTGCTCGAAGGCGACGCTCGCTGCGGAGAAAAAGAGCGTCATGATCGCGAGCGTCCAGAACGCGCCGCTCACGCCGTACTGAAGGAAGGACTGCACGCGGTACCGCAGCGGCTGCTCCTCGTCGAGGAAGCCCGGAAGACCGGCGAGCAGCAGGATGAGCAGAACGATGAACACGGCGCTGATCTTCATGCGCACCGCTTCGTTCAGGACATTGCGCGCCACGGCGATGACCGGCGTCGGCGAGGAGAGGGCCATGCGGGCCGCCTGCAGCAGAATGGCGAGCGACGCCGCGAGCGCAATGACGCCGGCGACGACCTGGCCCAGGCCGCGCGTGCTCTCAAACATGAGCAGCGGCGCCGCCACGAATGCGCCGGCAAGCAGGAGCGCCAGGTACGTCAGCGCGACTCCGAGCCAGATCACGACGAGCGAGAGACCAAGAGCGACGCCGAAGCCGAGGGCCACTGCGCCGGTGGCCTCGCGCGAGCCGAGCAGATGCTGGAGCGTTTCCGGATCGATGCGCGGCGCCACGGGCGGAGACTCCGCGGCGCCTTCAGGGGCTTCTTGCGCAACGGCGATGTCGGCGCCGGGCCGGGCGGGGTCGTGCTGAATCACCCACCAGGCCGAGAAGCCGCCGATCGCGAGCACCGCGGCGACGATTGAAGCGATGACCTTGAAGCGGAAGGTCTGCTGGAGCCTGCTCAGTCGTCCAGGCAGTTCCGCGAGCCTCACGGCTGATCACCCCGGGACTTGTCCGATCCGGCGTCGCCGCCTTCTGAATCGCCCAGCAGCGCGCTGATCACGCTGGTGTCCACATCGCGTGGAGGTTCATCCCGCGGCGTCTCCCGGTCGCCTGAAGCGCGCCGTGGAGGCGGAGCGGCATCCGGCGCCGGCTGGGCCACAAGGTCACCGATCACCTCCTCATCCGGCTCCGTCGAGACCGGCGTCGAAGGCGGCGCCTGGGCCGGCGCCGGCGCCGCGGCTGGCTCGGCCGCGGAGACGAGGCGATCGATCAGGGCCTCGCCATCGGGCTGGGCCGCGGCTTCCTCGCCGAGGAGGAATGCCGCGGTGCGGCCGCCGGCGACGGCGCCGCTGGTCACGGCGCGCTCCGCCCGGGCCTGTTCCACGATGTCAATGAAGAGTTCTTCGAGCCGCTGGCGAGGCTTGGAGACGCGCTCGATCCCGCGGCCTGTGCGCTGCTGGATGAGCCGGTCGATGTCGGCGATCGTGCGCTCGTCGAGCGTTTCGGTCTCGATGAGCATCTTGGAGCGCGCGGTGAGCAGTTCATCGACGGTGCCCTCGGCCCGCTTCTTGCCGCCATAGAGAATGGCGAGACGATCGACGCAGTCCTCGACATCCGAGAGCTGGTGGCTCGAGAGGAGGATGGTCTTCCCGCGGCGGCCGAGGTCGATGATCAGGTCCTTGATCTGGCGCGTGCCGATGGGGTCGAGGCCCGTCGTGGGCTCGTCGAGGATGAGGAACTCAGGGTCGTTGATGAGGGCCTGCGCGATGCCGATGCGGCGCTGCATGCCCTTGGAGTATTCCTTCACTTGTCGGCGCTGGACGGCCGTCAGCCCGACCATGTCGAGCAGCTCATCGATCCGGCGCTTGCGGATCCGGTGGTCGAGTTCGAAGAGTTTGCCGTAGTAGTCCAGCGTCTCGCGCGCATCGAGGAAGGGGTAGAGGTACGACTCCTCGGGCAGGACGCCGATCCGCTTCTTGATGGAGACATCGCTGGGCGGCTTGCCGAAGACCGCGGCGCGACCCGACGTCTTGTGCAGCAGGCCGAGGAGAATCTTGATCGTCGTTGACTTGCCGGAGCCGTTGGGCCCGAGCAGACCGAAGACCTCGTGCGGCCGGATCTCGAGATCGAGATGATCGACGGCGCGCACGCGCGTGCGCATCCAGAAGTCGCGGAACGTCTTCGTCAGCCCCTGCGTCAGGACGACGGGGACGGCCTCGGACCCTGGTGAAACGCGGGAAATGGTGGTTGAAATCGCCATCGATGCTCTGGAGATTCCCCTCGCGGCGCGGGGAAGAATAGGCCCCCTACTGCCCGGCCTCCGCCTCACGCTTTTTCTGCCGATCGAGCTCGCGCTGCCTGCGAACCTCGCGCATCCGCCGTTCGTCGAGCGTGTTGAGGCTCTCTTCCGCCTCGCGCGCGTTCCGCGCCCGCTCCATTTCCTCCTGGATCTCGGGATCGCGGTTGAGCCAGATTTCCGGCGCCGAGCCGGGCGGCACGGGGAAGATCTCCACCGCCCCGGATCGGCTGAAGGCCTCGTATGCAGGCCCCCACTCGCGCGCGACGAAGAGCTCCGGCTGTTGACGGAACTGGGCGAGCTTGACCTGGAACGCCGCGGCGCGATTCTTCGCGTTGGCGACAATGTCGGTCCTGTATTGCCGGGCCGCGTCGATGATCGCGGTGACATCGCCGGTGGCGCGGAACCCCCTGCCATCCACTTCAACCACCTCGCTTTCGAGGAGGCGATTGAACGTCGCCAGAGCGGCGTCCGCGGCGGGCGCATCGCCCAGTTCAATGGCGCGCTCGTAGTCGTCGATGAGATCCAGCATGACCGCGTGCGCCTCGCCGGCGGTTGAGTTGAGGATCTCGCGGGCCTCCTTCTCGGCTTCTTCGCGCCGCGTGGAGGCTTGTGACTCCGCGGAGGCCACGAGGGCGAACTCGGTGAAGACACGCCCCGGCGCGGCGCGCTCCTCGAGCACGACCTGCTCGATCCGGATGCCCGCGTCTATCGAATCGAGCGAGGCCTGCGCGACGGAGCGGATCCGTCCGGCGAGCGTGCTCTCCGCCGTTTCGCCGGCGACAACTGCGTTCCCCGAGGCGCCCTGCTTCAGGAGGTCGTCGATGCCGATCTCCGCGACCGCGCGCACGACGCCTCGCTCCACCGCCCGCCGGACGATCTCCTGCTCCTGCTCAGGGAGGATGCTCCGCATATTGGAAGCCGCGTCCTCTCGCCGCCAGATCGCCCGCCACCACGTGTGGGCGATGCCGCCATCGGCGGTGAGCACCGAGCCGACCTCCTCCGGATTCAACTGGAAGTAGTTGCGGATGATGTCGCCGATGGGCCGGCCCGCCTCCGCTGCGCCGCGCCGCGGACCAAACGAGGACTCCAGGTACATCGCCTGTTGCCCGGTCTTCACGCGCACGACTTCGCCGATCGGGAAGGGCCAGTTCCATGTCACTCCCGGCGGCACGTCGTCGCGAGTCACGCGTCCGAAGACCAGCTTGATCCCCCGCTCCGATTCCTCCACCGTCTGGAAGCCGGATCCGAGGAAGAGCGCCACGAGCAGGATCATCACCAGTTGCAGGACGCGGAACGTGATGCGGAGCGCATCGGCCAGCGATTGCTGCGCCGGATCCAT
>CAZGVW010000071.1:0-7216 GCA_964529265.1 uncultured Phycisphaeraceae bacterium | reverse complement strand
GACGGCCGTCACGCGCACCTGCGATCCCGCGGCGATGAAGCCGCTTTCGGCGGTGGCCTCGATGCGCTCGCCCTCGATGCGCACCATGCCGACGGGGCGGAGGTCGGTGACCGCGTCGCCGCGGACGCCGACGAGGGCCTGACGGAGTTCATGCTCCTGCTGTCGCTGGTGCGCGGATTGGGCGGATTGCTCTTCGGTCTCGCCGCCGAGAATCATCCGCCGGCCGATGGGTGTGTTGGGCCAGATCTTGAACGCGAAGCCGACGGCGAGGGGGCCGAGGACAAGGACGAGAAGGAGCCCGGTGACGCCCCACCAGGCATCGACGCGCCAGAAGCAGACGATGGAGGCGACCGCCGCGGCGACGGAGAGCACGCCGATGACGCCGCCGCTGGGCACGAGCACTTCGAGCGCGACGAGCAGCACGGCGAGGGCAAGCAGGCCGAATCCCCAGAGCAGCATCGGATCCATCAGGCTGTTTCCTCCCCGCCGCCATTGCGGGGCGCATCATTCTGCGCGGCGGGGCCGCGCGTTCCCGCTCCATCCTCGACAGGCTCCACGACCACACGATAGCGCGCCGCGTGCGTGACGCGCACCGGGCGGCCGCGGTCCACGAAACCATATTCGGTGACGACGTCCACGAGGCGGTCGCCGAACTCGGCGGCGCCGGCGGGGCGGAGGGGTGTGACGGCGACGCCGACCTCGCCGATGCGGACCTGCGCGTTCTCGATGGCGGGGCCCATCGCGGCGAGCATGCCCTCCGGCTCGCGGGGCTCATCGGTGAGGACGAGTTTGCGGAACATGGGCAGCGAGCCGTAGTGCTTGGTGACGAAGTACATCCCCACGCCCGCGGTGATGAACGCCATGAGGACGGTGGCGACGCTCCAGAGGATTTCCTCGGAGCGCTCGGGGTTGGGGAGTTGATTGCCGGGGCCGATGAGGATGCCGACGAGGCCGCCGAAGACGAGCACGGCGCCGGCGATGCCGGGGACGCCGAAGCCGGGCGTGACGAAGAGTTCGATGGCGAGGAGCATGAGGCCGGAGAGGAGGGCCGCGATGCCCCACCACGAGGCGGCGCCGACGAGGAGCGGGGGCGCGATGAGGCCGAGGAGCGCGCCCGCGGCGACGAGGCGGGGCACGCCGATGCCGGGCGCGGCCATCTCGATGAAGAGCGCGAGCAGGAAGACGACGATGAGCAGGCCGCGGACGGGAAGGAGCGACATGAATCGCGCGAGGGACTCCGACCACGTCTTATCGAGGCGGGTGAGGCGCTGGGCGCCGAAGAACTTCTTCAGATCCTCATCGCTGTTGGCCTTCTGGACGGCGAGGCCGTAGCGGACGAGGTCTTCGGTCTTGAGCATGAGGGGCGTGCGGCCGTCGGTGGCGTATTCGATGAGGCGCCACTCGCCCTGATCGGCGCCGGAGAGGACCGGGCGGTTGGTGGGCAGAGAAAGGTTCTGCGACACCTCGCGCACGACCTGATCGGAGAGTTCGGTTGTGCCGGGGATGAGGCGGTTCTCGGCGTTTCCGGCGACGGGGATATCCTCGGCGCGGCGGCGCGCGCCATGGGACGAGGCGTCGCGCGCGGGATCGCTTGTCCCGGCCCCTGAAGCAACGCGCGGGGTCTGGCGCGGCGGGTCCTCATCGAAGAGCAGGCGGTATTCGTACTCATCGACGAAGAGGCGCCGGCCGGTGTCCTTGTGCTCGACGAGCCAGAGTTCGACGCCGAGCGTGACGAAGCCCTGGACGAGTTTTTCGTCGTAGCCGCGGCGGCGGGCGGAATCGACCACTTCGGCGATGAGGGGCGAGAGGACTTTCTGCCGCTCCTCCTCGGCGAGGCTCTTGCCCATCGCCATGCCGAAGGGGTTGATGGGCAGAGCGTCGCCCATGGAGGCGTAGTCGGAGACGAGTGTTTCGCGGCAGGCGAGGGCGATGATGGCGCCACCGGAGTAGGCGTCGGAGTTGATCCACGCGACGGTGTTGGGGATCGGCGAGCGCTTGATGAGGCCGCAGATCTCGAGGACCGCGCCGACTTCGCCGCCGGGGGTGTTGAGTTCGAAGATGAGGGCATCGGCCCCGCCGCGTTCGGCGATTTCCATGCGGCGCTTCACGCTGCGAACGGTCCACTGATCGATGCCGCCCTCGATGGTGATGACGACGACGTTGGTGGCCTGTCGGGCGCCGGGGATGGCGGTGGGGGCGGCGGAGTCGGCGGGGGCGGAGGGCTTGGCACTTTTGGAGGCGGCGATGGGGGCCGCGGCGGACGTGCGGGGGAGCGGAGCGCCGAAGGCGATGAGCGCGGCGAAGAGGGCGAAAGCGCGGAAGGCGGTGCGGAGGCGCGCGATGGACAGGAGGAACCCGGCTCGAAGAGCCGGGCCACCAGGACGCGGACTCAGGAACCCGGCTCGAAGAGCCTGGCCACCCGAGCAGTCAATGGGGCGCCTCCGGAATGTGCTGACGATGCGATTCACGGCGTGAGTATAGAACTCGACTTCTGGGGCCAAGGAACACCGGGCGATTGCCCCGCGGCGGGGTCCCAGGGGTGTTTTCGGCGTTTGGAGGCGGCGGTTTTCGTGCGGAGGGCGGCGCGGGTGGGACGGGGCTCGGTGGGGCGGCAGGGGCGGGGGTTTATCGGGGCGGGGCTTGGCGAGGTGAAGGAATGGTCATGCGGAGTCGGTGGCGATTGGGAGCGATTTTGGGTGGCATGGGCTGCGATTGGCTGCTCATGGTCGGGTGGTGGCTGCGCGGGGGGCGGCGGGGGTTGGTGGGGGGTGTTGCTCGGGTCGGCATGCACGAGTTCGGGCGCTGTTGTTGCAGTCGGCGCCGGCGAAGCCGGGGCGGCTTCTGCTGTGCCGCCCGATTTGTGCGTGGGGCGGATGTGCGCGTGGGGTGCTTTGCACTGGTGGTCAAGCCACCAGTGGCGCCCCTCTTGGTCTTGTGCTGTGGCGCCCGCTGCGGTTTCGTTTGCGCCGCCGTTGGACCGGGGCGGGGACGCTCCGGCTCGCGGGGATGGTGCGCTGGTCGGTTCGGTTTTGAATGGGCCGGCGAGGCGGAGGAGTGTGGCGGCGGCTTTTCGCGTGGTTTCGCGGCGGTCGGTGGGGTGGGGGCGAGCGACGATATCGGCGAGGGCCATGGCGGCGGCGGGGGCGGAGAACGCGGCGAGCATCTGCGTGCGCAGGCGGGAGAGGACGAGGAGGGAATCGTATTTCGCGCGGAACTCGGGGGTTTCGGTGAGGTCGAGGAGCTGGCGGAGGTTGATGTTGTTGCGCTCGGCGATGTCGACGAGGGAGCAGGCGCGGTCGAGGAAGGCGCAGAGGATGCTGTTGAGGAGATCGGGAGGGGGAGGAGCGTTTCGTGGGGATTGCGCGACGGACGGCTGTGGTTGATCGTCGCTGTCGCTCCGTTCCGCATGCACAAACGGAGGACCGTTTGTGCATGCCACACGGGATTTCGGCGCTGTTGTTGCAGGCTGCACTGGCGAAGCCGAGGCGGCTTCTCCAGTGGCCCACTTGTTGTGCGCGCCGTTGAGGCGGTTGAGGTGGGGGATGGGGAGTGACGGTGCGATCGGGATGTCGAGTGTGGCGGTGTTCATGCGCGGGATGATCGCGCGGGTTCGGGGGAGTGCAAGGGGAAAGTTGGCAGTGGCCCGGAAATGCGCGCACAAAACCGGTCACTGCGCGAAAATGCGCGCACAAAACACGTCACTAGGGCAGGCACCAGGCACCAGGCATCAGGCATCAGGAAAGGCAGGGAGGCAATAGGCAATAGGCAATAGGGAATAGGCAATAGCGGAGGGGAAGCGCTGCGGGGACGGGGGCGCTGGGGGGCGCGCGGCGCGGGTTCAAGAAGGAAGCACGGCACGGAGCGCCGTGCCACCGGGAGGCGGCCTCACTCTTCGCGGCCGTGGCGGTATTCGGTGGGGGAGAGGCCGACGGCGCGGCGGAAGGTGGCGGTGAAGTGGCCGTGGCTGGCGAAGCCGGTTTCGCGCGCGATGGCGCCGACGGGTGTGCGCTCGGAGCGGAGGCGCCAGCGCGCTTCCTGGAGTTGCTTCATCTGCACGTAGTGCTTGGGTGAGACGCCGACGCAGCGCGTGAAGACGCGATGGAAATGGAACGGGCTGATGTGGGCCTGTCGCGCGACGCAGGAGAGATCGGGCGATTCGCGGTAGTGGTCGTGGATGTAAGCGAGGGCGCGGGCGATGCGATCGTCCTCGAGTCGGCCGACGGCGGGGAGTTCGCCTTCTTCGAGCGGGCGGAGTTCGACGCGGAGGTGCGAGGCTTCGCCGGCGTCAGGCGCGGCGGCGCGGGGCTCGGCGCCGAGTGAAGTTGAAGCGGTGTGGGCGACGGGGCGCACGCGCTGCATGACGACGAGGCGCACGGCGCCGCCCATTTCGAGCGCGAAGTCGTGGGGGAGTCCATCGTCTTCGCCGGGCCAGCGCTGGGCGCGGATTTCGTGCATGCGCGCGACGAGTTCGGTGACGCACAGGCCGCAGCCGAGCATGAGCAGTCGGCAGGCGGGATCGGCGTGGATGAGTCGATCGTCCGCGCCGAGGATGAGCCGCGCGGCGCCCTGTCCGCAGGGTCGGTTGAAGAGCGCCTGCCAGAGTCGGAGGACGATGGCGAGGGTTTCGGTTTCGGTCTGGCTGAACGCGGGCGCAGGTCGGGCGGCGACAAGGCGCCACCAGAGGCCTTCGTTGGGGGATTCGATCTGGGCGCAGACGACAGCCGCGGCGGCGCGGGGGAGTTCGGCGGAGGGTTCGAGTCCGGCGTCTTCGATGCGTCCTTGCGCAGCGCCGTGGCGCATGGCGAGGCGCATGAGTTCATCGCGCGTTCGGCCGCGGGTGACCCAGCGCTGGAGGGCGGGCTCATCGAAGCCGGAGGAGGCGAGGAGTTCATCGGCGGCGGGGTCATCGGCGCGGAGGAGCCAGAGTTGCCAGGCGCGGACGCCGGCGCGCTGGGCGAGCCAGGCGCTGACCGCGGCGGGGTCGTGGCGCCAGGGGTCGGGGGCGACGCCGTTGGGCGCGCCGTTGGCGCTGGCGCCCTGCATGTGGTGGTGGTTGCTGCCGTTGTTCATCGCCGTGCCCTCGACAGACGAATGCGGGGGGCGGAGTGCCACCCGACACGAGGCTGAGCGTCGAACGCGGCAAGAACCGGCGCGCGATTCGCTCCCGGCAAGCGCGCTCCCCCGGTTGTGATCCCACATTGGGGGATGACACGAGGGGAAAATCCCCTTCCGGCGGGTTCGCGGGCTGATGGCCGGGGAGCAGTTTACGAATGAAATGGGGTGTTTACCCCAATTGCTCGACTGACCAGGTCATTTCCGGCCCGGAGCAATCGATGTGGACGGCGAAGAGGCTGTCCCCTGACTGGAGGAGGAGTGGCCAGATGACCTGGCGGTCCGTCTCGGGCTGCGGGAGGCGGGAGACCTGGTCAAGGGCGTGCCATTCGAGGCGTCCCTCCCGGATTTCGCGGGGGGGGACGGCGACATGTCCGGCGACGCGGTAGATGAACATGAGCCAGTGGGTCTGGCCGAGGTAGGCGCGTTCGCTGACCATGCCGACGAGGCGGAAGCGGGAGAGGGGGACGTCGATGCCGGCTTCTTCGAGGACTTCGCGGCGGGCGCATTGGGCGGGGCTTTCGCCGGAGGCGGTATCGAGTTTGCCGCCGATCATGGAGTAGAGGCCCATGTTGGGCTCCTGGGCGCGGTGGATGAGGAGGACGTTGCCGCGGGAATCGCGGAGGTCGCAGAGGACGGCGATTTTGTAGGGGAGGGGCGCGGCGGGCATATCGCGCTTCAAGATACGGGGGTGGAGGAGGTTGCGCGCGAGGGCGCGGGCGCGAGGCGCGTGTTTGCACAGCGAGACGCCGCGGCGCCGATACCCTCTGAACGATGCCAACTGCGCCGATTGCGCTCAGCCGGGTTGATGGTCAGACGAAGACGGCGGGGAATCCGGCGGCGAGCGCCGGTTTTGAGGCGCGCGGGCGGCGGTGTCACCTGATTGGGATCGGCGGGTGCGGGATGTCCGGGCTGGCGCGGATGCTGGTTCGCCGCGGGGCGGTGATGACGGGCTCGGACATGACGGAATCGGACGTGACGCGGCTGCTGCGTGCGGAAGGCATCGCGGTGACGACGGATCGTGATGAGGAGATTCCGGAGGGGTGCGAACTGGTGGTGGCGTCGGCGGCGGTGCGGCCGGATCACCCGCAGATGCTGGCGGCGGTTCGGCGCGGCGTGGCGACGATGACGTATGCCGAGGCGCTGGGGAAGTGCATGCTCGGGCGGACGGGCGTGGCGGTGGCGGGGACGCACGGAAAATCGACGACGGTGGCGATGCTGGGGTATGCGCTGGCGCGTGCGGGGCTGGATCCGACGGTGATCGTGGGCGCGACGTGCCGGCAGCTGGCGGGGGACGATGCGGCGGCGGAAGAGAGCACGGGTTTTCGGCTGGGGGCGGAGCGGATTCCGCACGGGGAGCGCGCGGGGGCGCCGGGGCTGCTGCTGGCGGAGGCGTGCGAGTTCAACCGGTCGTTTCACCAGTTGCGGCCGGTGGTGGCTTCGATCAGCGCGGTGGAGGCGGATCATCTGGACGTTTATGGATCGCTGGATGCGGTGATCGAGGCGTTTCACCAGTTTGCGCTGCTGGCGCCGGCGGAGCGCGAGGGGGGGAGGCTGATCATCGCGCATGACGGCGCGCACCGGCGCGAGGTGACGGCGGGGGTGGCGTGCGGTGTGGAGACGATCGGGTTTTCGCCCGCGGCGGACTGGGTGGTTTCGTTCGAGCAGGAATCGCGGCGGGTGAGGCTGGCGCACGAGGGGCGCGAGGCGGCGTCGTGGACGCTGCGCGTGCCGGGCGAGCACAACGCGTTCAACAGCGCGATGGCGTGCGCGCTGGCGGTGACGGTGGGGGCGGAGGCGGGGGCGGTGGCGGAGGCGCTGGGGGATTTCCGCGGGGTGGACCGGCGCGTGCAGCATCTGGGCGAGCGCGACGGGGTGAAGGTGTACGACGATTACGGGCACCATCCGACGGAGATCGATTCGACGCTGCGCGCGCTGCGGGCGCACGAGCGGCCGCAGGAGCGGGGCGGGAGATTGATCTGCGTGTTTCAGCCGCATCAGCACAGCCGGACGCGGTTTCTGCTGGAGGAGTTTGCGCAGAGTTTCTCGCAGGCGGACGTGGTGATCGTGCCGCACATTTACTTCGTGCGGGACAGCGAGATCG
>CAZGVW010000070.1:0-8818 GCA_964529265.1 uncultured Phycisphaeraceae bacterium | reverse complement strand
GCGACCGTCGACCAGGTGGTGGCGAAGGTCACGCACCCCCCACCCGACCCCACCCACCCCCCATCAATAACCCGCGCGAGCACCCTTCCCGTGCGCAAGGGCGTATTCCGTATTCCGTATTCCGTATTCCGTATTCCGTATTCCGTATTCCGTATTCCGTATCCCCCCTACCCCCCCACCGGCTCACTGATCCTGTTCACCACCTGCCATCTTCCATCCCGATGCACCCACACATCCGTCAGGTCGTACTCCGGCGGAATCAGCGAGTCGCCGAACTTCCACTCCTCAAGCGTCATGCGCATCCGCACCGCGGCCACCCGCTCACCCTGCATCGTCACCCGCATCCCCCGCATCTCGACCGGGCCGAACGTCATCTGCTTCAGATTCTCCAGCCACTGCTCGCGCGTCACCTCCGGCTTGCCCGGCCGGTCGCTTGACTCCACGAACGTCAAACGGAACTCCGCCGCCAGAATCCCCTCCAGCGCCGCGAAGTCGTGCCCGCGCATCGCGTTCGTCCACGCCCGCTCACGCTCCAGAACCTCCGCCACCGCCCCCGCCCCCGGATGCCCCGCCCCGGGATGATGCCCCGACTTCGCATGATGATGTTGATGATGACCGTCATCGCAGCACGCCGAGCCGCACCGCCCCGATCCGCAGCACCCCGAAAGCGCCAGCAGCGCCGCCGCCGCCATCACAACAACAACCGCGGCGCCCCGCGCCGACCCTGCACACACAGACATCCTCATGCCCGAACATCCCTTCGCCTGATCTCAACCCATCGGTCGCACACGCCCAGCGCCGCTGCCGGACCCTCGCCCGCCAGTGTACCCCCATCGCCCCCACGCGCAACCTGCAGCCACCATGTGCCACCATCGTGCCACGTCGCGCCGCCGACCGCTGCCTTGAGCGGTCGGTGTCTTCGACTTCTGCTCGTCAACCTCGGCGCATCCACGTCCCACGCGCGCGCACATTCCGACCAACGAGCCCGCAGCGCAAGCAAGGGTCCGCCCGCTCTCCCTCATCCATCACGAAAACTTCGACGAGACGAACAGCAGCAGCAGGCACAGCCCCGCCGCCGCCCACATCAGCCCCACCGAGCCGAGCGCCATCGACGCCACGCTCATCAGGATTCCAACGCCCAGAAACCGCGGATTCTCCGCCTTCCGGCCATACAGAAACAGCCCGAGGCCGAGGAACCCGATCACCAGGCTCGAGAGAATCGCGTAGGGATTCGTGAAGTCCATCGCCGCGGACCTCCCGGCCGCCAACCGCGACATCGGCCCGCGCATCCTCAAACTTGCCCGCGGATTCGGAAGTCCGGAAAGAGCCCCCGACCCCGGATGGCATGGCCACGGCTCTGCGTGGCTATGCCGACCGACCTCGGGCTGGCATGGCTCACTCCTCTCCAGCCATGTGCCATTTGCTCTTCGCCATTTGGCCCCCCACTCCCGTCACCCCTCTTCCCCGCGCGCCTTCTTCCCCTTCCCCACAAACGACCCCGCCAGCGCCCCCGCGACGCCGCCCCCCACGCCCCCTCCGATCACCCCCCCTCGCTCAAACCCCATCAGTTTCATCACCGCCGCCGCCACCACAGCCGCCACCGCCGCGCCGATGATCACACACGCAAACTGCTTCCCAGACATGGGCGTCGCCTCCAGAGCGCTGCGCACCCTCTCTCGCGCGCACGCACGCGCACACCATACCCACGCGCGCCACTCGTGGCTTGCCTTTCGATCGCAATTGTCAACGAAGTGGGCAATCGCTCGCTCTGCATTCGCCTGCCCCCCCGGGCGAGTAAATTGTCGAACGACCAGCCAAGAACGTCGTCACCGCCCGAGGCACCCGGAGAACGCGGTCGTGCCGCCGGGAAGTCCCTTCGCCATTGCGCAATCATCGTGCGCCCAGCCGTCATACCAAGATGTATCGCGCCCGCACGCTTTCGCGATCTCATAGGCCCGCCTGTGCCAGCAGCCGTGCGACGCTGAGCAACTATTCGGCTGCGAGAGCAGAAACCCGACATAGCCGTCAAGGTCGTACCCGGCCGCGATGGCCATCTTCGCTCCTTCGATGTCGGCCTCGCGCTCATTCGATGGCGAGCCGTTCAAGTGACCGCACACTGCGTGCCCCATCTCGTGCCCCAGAATGAAACCCCAAGTGTTCTCGTTTCGCGTCCGCACCGGCGTCGGATCCACGCAAACCGTCGCCTGATATGACATGCCTCGCGGACCGTACTGGCTCGCCCACGAAATGCTCGCAACTGTCCCCGTGTCCCAGGAGTTCTCGTTCAGCGACATACCCCAGTCTGCTCTTGTCTGGCTCGCCAGCCCGCGAAAAACCGGCTCCAGCGCCCCAACGTCCCGAAGAGGCGGACCCGGATGCGGCGCCGGCGGATCTGCCGCGCACGATTGAAGGAAGAAGGCGCACGCGGCCATTCCGAAAAGGGCCGCCATGACCCGCCGCACAGTCTGGACTTGTGATGCTTCCATGGGGTGTCTCCGACAAGGCGTTCCCAAGAGAGCCGAGTCCCTGCTCCTTGCGCGCTCAAACTCCCCGACCGCCGCCATCACAAGCCTCAAGGGCGCCCCGCCCGGGCCGACCAACGCCCGTTCCTCCTCGCCGCCACCTCCGTTGCGCACTCTTGTTCCGGGTCAGCCCTCCACATCTCCCCGGCGGCCCCGCCTCTTCTCCTCCCTGATGCCTGGTGCCCGGTGCCTGATGCCTGCCCCCCGCATCCACCCCCTTTGTGCGCAAATCTTCAGCGCAGTGACACGGTTTGTGCGCTCATTCACGGTCACTCCCCGTTTCTCGCTTGGACCCTCTTGACGCACCGCTATAGTGGCCCCGTCGCACAGGCGACGAGCCGTCCACCCCCTCCTCGCACGAGGGGAACGACCGGGAAGAGAGATTCGCCAGATTCGCCCACTTCGCTGTGTTCCCAAAAACGCCCGACCGCGCCCGCGGCCGGCGCCAAACGCCGCCGCGTCACGATGAACCACCCCTCCACGAAGGAGACGCCCGCCATGTCCCCCGCCACCTCGCCCGCACGATTCCCCGCCCTCGCCGCCCTCACCTCCGCCCTCGCGGCGGCGCTCCTCCTCTGCCCCCCTGCTGCCGCCATCATCATCAACGTCCCCGGCGGACAGCCCACCATCCAGGCCGGCGTCAACGCCGCCAACATCAACGATGAGGTCGTCATCGCCAATGGCGTCTACACAGGCGCCGGAAACCGCAACATCAACCTCCTCGGCAAGCAGATCACCGTCCGCTCCGCCAGTGACAACCCCGCCGCCTGCGTCATCGATTGCCAGAACGCCGGCCGCGGATTCATCCTCCAGAGCGGCGAGACCCAGAACACGCGAATCCGCGGCCTCACCATCCGCAACGGCGTCGCCCCCGGCGGCGCCCCGCCCAACGATCGCGCCGGCGGCATCGTCACCGTCAATTCCAGCGTCACGGTGGAAAACTGCGTCATCGAATCGTGCGACGCCGCGGCGGGCGGAGGCGGAGGCGGTTTCTTCAACTTCGGAGGCGCGCCGATCATCATCGGCTGCCGTTTCGTCGGAAACACCGCCCCCAACTTCGGCGGCGCCATCGAGGTCTTCAGCAGCAACACCACCATCCGCGATTGCGTCTTCCTGAACAACGTCGCCAGCGTCGGCGGCGGCATCGAGTTCGGCCAATCCACCACCGCGAGCGTCACAAACAGCCTCTTTGTCGGAAATATGGCGCAGGGCGCGCGTTTCGGCTTCCCCGCCTACGGCGGCGGCGGCGTCGTGTGCTACAACGGCGCGAACGTCACCATCCGGAACAGCGCATTCGTCAACAACTCCACGAACCACATCGCCGCAATCGATGGCGGAGGCGGACTTTTCACGTCAAACAGCCCCGTCAACGTCGCCAACACGATTTTCTGGGGAAACACCGACCTCATGGGCCCCGCCGAAGCCAGCCAACTCAAGCGCCAGGGCACGGGAACCATCGTTCTCAACTATTCCGATGTCCAGGGCCTCACCGGCGCGCTCGGCGGCGCCGGAAACATCGGCGCCGATCCCATGTTTGCCAACCCCGGCGCAGGAAATTACCGCCTCGGCGTCGGTTCTCCCGCGATTGACGCCGGAAGCAACGCTTTTGTGCCCGCCGGCGTGATCACCGACCTCGATAACGCGCCCAGATTCGTCGATGCGTTCAATTATCCGGATTCCGGCGCCGGAATCGCGCCAATCGTTGATATTGGCCCGTATGAAGCCGCCGCCGGCACGCCCTCCCCCTGCCCCGGCGACCTCGACGGCGACGGCCAGGTCGGCGCCGCGGATCTCGCCCTCCTCCTCGGCGCATGGAACGGCGGCCCCGGCCCCGCGGATCTGGATAACAGCGGCACAGTCGGCAGCGGCGATCTGGCCATCCTGCTCGGCGCGTGGGGCCCTTGCCCGTAATCCGTCATCCGGCCGCGCGCAGGTCGTACGAAGCGCGCTTTTTCGCGTCGCGCAGCACGTCATACGCGGATTTGATCGCCTGGAACTTGATTGCCGCGTCCTCTTCCCGGCACACGTCCGGGTGATACGTGCGCGCCAGCAGCCGGAACGCCCTGTGAATCTCCTCCGCCGAAGCCCCCGGCGCCACGCCCAGGGCCGCGTAGTAATCCGGCAGCGTCGCCACGACGCGCCCCCCGCCTTCGGAAGAGGAATTGCGCTTTTTCTGACCGTTTTTCGTCGAATCGATCTTCACGAACCCGAACAGCGCGATGGAGTGCAGCGCGGCGCTCATGCTCTTCGAGACGTCCACAAAACGCACGCCGATGTCGAATTTTCGCAGCGATTTGCGCCGAATTCGCACAATCTGGCCGGACACGGAGAGCCGCTGCCCGCCCGCCTCGATCGAGAGCGGCGCGATCTGGCCCAGTTTCACCGGTGGCCGCACCGCGCTCACGATGCGCATGCCGTCGGAGTTCAGGTCCACGACGTCGCCGAGGTGGCAGGCGACGGTGGTGGTGGCGTGCCGCTCCTGGCGGCGCCGCTCGGCGGCGGGCGGTGTTCTCTCCTTTGTGCGCAGCATCGCCGGAACCCATCGGCGCGCCGCGGCGGCCGATTCAGGCGATTCGCGCGTTCTCGGACGCGAAACCGTCTATTCGGGGCCCCATTCGCCGAGCAGAACCGCGACGTCCGAGGCGCCGACGACGCCGTCGAAATCGAGGTCGCCCATGACGTCGTCCGTGCCCCAGCCGCCGAGGACGATCGCCAGATCCGCGGCGTTTACGAAACTGTCCTCGTTCAGGTCGGAAATGCTTCCTCGGACGAGGTGGGCGGAGATGTGCAGCGCGGTGTCGAAGCAGAACAGGTCGTTTTTCGAGATGGTGAGGTCGATGCGGTCGGGGAAGCCGACGCCGCCGACGATGAGGTTGCTGTCGAAGGTTTCGGGCGGCGCGCCGTCGTCGGAGAGTTCGAGCGTCATCTGGTTCATGAGCGCGAACTCGCCGCCGATGCGGTACGTCCCCGCGCCCTCGAAGCGGCGCACGGTGTTCGGGCTGAAGAACAGCGCCAGGCGCACACCGGTCACGGTGTAGTTGTCGAAGAGCGGATCGATGCTGTCCGGCGTCAGGCGGAACTTGCCGCGGAGGGAATCGTTGAACCAGATGGGGCAGGCGCAGGGGTCGAAGCACCCTTCGGTGAAATCGGCGTCGGGCGTGAGACGGTAGAAGAGCGAGCCGTCGTCCTCGCCGGCGCCGGCGGGCGCGCAGGTGAAGCCGGCGGCCAGCGCGAGGAGCGCAGCGCCACGTGTGTGCAGGGTCGCCATCGGGAGACCTCCTTCTCAGCGTTCTCCGATCGCGCCCGCCCGCCGGAAGGCCGGTCGGCGGGCCGGCACTGATTCTCGGCGCATTGTCCTCCCCGGGCGGCGACGGTTCAACCCGGACGTGCGAAACCGCCTCTTTTCGGGCCCTGGAGCGGCATTTTTCTTGACGGCGGGCCGGAAGCGGGCGAACCTGAGGGGTGGATGGCCGGCCTGCGCCCGCGGCGGAGGTCGATGGCGTCCGGTGGAGAAGCGAGTCATGAGGATCGGAAGCACAACTGCACTGTGCGCGGCGGCGGGTCTTGAAGCGATGAGCGCTCTCGCGGCGCCGGCTGCGGCCGGCGACTATCCGCGCGAGGGGTGGATCGCGAACTTCCAGACGTTCCAGCACGGCGTGCGCGGGCGCGTCGTGATCGTGGATGAGAACACGGTGCGGCTGGAGGAGTTCGATTACGACGGCGGCGGGCTCGCGGGCGGCGTGTTTCTTGGCCTGGGCACAGCCAACACGCACCCGGCGTTCGACAACGGCCTGCTCTTCGGGCCGGATCTTCGGCGGCCGACGCCGTACGTGGACGAGACGTTCGAGGTCGATCTGCCGCCGGGGCAGACGCTCGACGGGTGGAACGCGATCTGCGTGTGGTGCGTGGACATCAGCGTGCGATTCGGCAGCGGGGCGTTTCACGCGCCGCCGTGCCGGCCGGACATCAACGGCGACGGCATGGTGGACAGTTCCGACCTCGCGCAACTGCTCGCGCTCTGGGGCACGAGCATTGCGCAGGGAGACCTGACGAGCGACGGGATCGTCAACTCATCCGACCTCGGGCAGCTGCTGGCTTCATGGGGCCCGTGCCCCTGAGGGCGCTCGCTTACTGGCCCTGAACGCCGAGCAGTTCGACATCGAAGATGAGCATGGCCCGCGCGGGAATGATCGGCGGGCGGCCGCGCTCGCCGTACGCGAGGTCGTACGGGATGACGAGTTTGCGCTTGCCGCCGACCTTCATGCCGCCGACGCCCTCAGTCCATCCCTTGATGACCTGGTTCAGCGCGAAGTTGATGGGTTCGCCCCTCTCGACGGACGAATCGAACGGCGTTCCGTTCACCAGCCACCCGCTGTAATGCACGGTGACGACGGTGGATGGGCTCGCGGGGGTTGCGCCGTTGCCTTCGACGATGTCGTAGTACATCAGGCCGGAGGCGGTCTTGACGGGCTCGCCGGTGACGGCGGCGCCTGGAAGCGTGCCGATCTCGTTCGTTGACATGATCTCTCCTGTGCTGCCGTTCACGTGGACGAGGAACGCCATTTCCGGGGAGTAGCAGGTGACTTCGATCACCGGGGGCGTCTGATCGCTCAGAATCGTTGCGCTCTTGGCGCGGCCTTCGACGGCGGCTTCGGCCGCCTTGACGCCGTCGATCAGTGTGACCTTCATCTGGCTCAGTTGCTCGGCGACTTCGCCCGGCTTCGGGGGCAGCGCGGAGAAATCGATGTTGCCGGCGGTGGCGATGGCGACGACGGAAGTGGCGACGAGGGCTGAGGTCAGTGCAGTGCGTGCGGGACGAGGCATGATGACTCTCTCCAGGCTCGGGGATTCACGGAACGTGCGCGTCGGCCGCGCGGGGTGGGCAGCATAGCCCCGCGCCCGGCCCCCGGCGGCGGGCCGCCACCGGGGGAACATTGACGGGGTTTTTGCTTGGCGCGGAGCGGGGTTTCCGGGATTCTGGGCGGCGAGTGGGGCCCCACCCCCACCCCCCGGGTAGGAGAGGGCTCGCCGAGGGTTTGCCCATTTTGGAGGATTGTGCAGGCATGAAGACACACGTTCTGTGCGCCGCCGCGGCTGCGCTCACGCTCGGTTCCGCGACGGCGATGGCCGGCCACACGCGCAACATCGTGCTCACGGGGTACTGGCCGCCGACGAACGAGATGCTGCGGCAGTTCAGTTCGAACCCAGCGCAGAATCCGGGCGGCTGGGTGGGGATGGACTGGGAGGGTCGCGGCTACGACGTGTATGCGTTCTTCCCGGAGTTCCCGATGGGGGTCGGGCAGGGCGTGGGCGATTTCGAGGTGGACTACCAGGACACGACGGCGGACTGGAACGCGATCATGCCGCTGTTCGAGCCGGTGGCGATCATCACGTTCAGCCGCGCAAACTCGCAGAACGGCTGGGAACTGGAGTCGCGCAACCGCAACCGGACCTCGTGGACGAACGATTTCATGGCGCCGTTTCAGCCGACGCCTTCGCCGCCGGATGCGAGCGTGCCGGGGAACCACATCCGATTCTCAACGCTGCCGATGCAGGCGATTGTGGACGCGGTGAACACTCCGCCGATCGGCGTGAGCGGGTTCATCGACACGGGTCCGAACTTCGGGGGCACGTATCTCTCCGAGTTCATCGGGTATCACGGGCTGTGGTGGCATGACGACCACGCGGACCCGATGGGCCCGTCGTACAACGCCGCGGCGGGGCATATTCACGTGGGGCTGAACACGGATCTCACCGCCGCGGTGGAAGCGACGGAGGTGACGCTGCGCGTGCTCATCCGGCATCTGAACCAGATCCTGTGCACCGGCGACATCGACGGCGACGGCGTGACGGGGAGCGCCGATCTGGCGTCGCTGCTGGGGGCGTGGGGGACTGGGGATGAGTTGCCGGACATTGATGGGGATGGCGTGGTCGGGGCATCGGACATTGCGCTGATGCTGGGGGCTTGGGGGGATTGTCATCCGTAGCGGTGCGGATGGGGTTGGGTTCAGTGGCTCCGAAGTTGTGCACGGGTGCGCGTCGGGTGCTTTGCACTGGCGGCCGGTGGCATAGGCGTCGCGCCTGTGTCGCGGCGCAGCCGCGAGTGTTGTTGCACCCTGCGACAGTCCCTCGCCGCTTCGCGGCGACACAGGCGGGACGCCCATGCCACCATGCGCTCTTTCCGAATTGTGGAAAGAAAGAGTTGTGAGAGTGCGCGGATTCGGGTTGCGGTCGGGGGGATGCGGGATTAAGTTGCAGAGTGTTGGATGTGTTGTTCGATTGATTCGTTGCGGGGC
>CAZGVW010000069.1:0-26418 GCA_964529265.1 uncultured Phycisphaeraceae bacterium | reverse complement strand
CGAACCAGGTCATTCCACACGCACACACGCCGCGCCAGCCGGTCCATCACCCGCAACACCGTCAACACTTCAATTTCCGTCAAATGGTGCAAAAACAGCGACGCATGCGCGAAATCGAACGAATTCGGTTCAAAACCCCCTACCGGCCCTCCTCCTCGTGGCCCGGCTCTCCGAGCCGGGTCTTCCCCTCCTGGTGGCCCAGTTCTCCGAGCCGGGTCTTCCGCAACCAACCGCAGCGCATCCGCCTGCACCAGAACAATCCCATCCTCTTCCCCCGCCTCCTTCACTCGCTCCCGCGCCAGCGCCAAAGTCGTCGGATGCGCATCAATGCCCGTAATTCGCAAATCAAACCCGCGCTTCCGCGCCCATTTCCGCGCCGCGATCGGAATGTCCGCCCCGCCCGTCCCCACATCCAGCAGCGTCACCACTTCCCCCCGCACCCACGAGCGCGCATTCCGCTCCAGAACCCGCCGCAACCCCGCCCAACCCCCCAAAACCGCATTCACCGCGCGCAAGTACCGCAGCGACAGCGCCAAATCCCCCCGCGCCACCCCCGGATCATCCATCAGTTCAGCAGTCACCCGCCGCGGCATCTCTTCCCCCTCTCCCCGCGCTTCGTTCCGGGGGCGGGGAGAGGGAAGGGCGAGGGGCTCTTTCTTCCCCCTCTCCCCGGCTTTCCGGGGGCGGGGAGAGGGAGGGGTGAGGGGCTCTTTCCTCTACCTCTTCCTCCCACTCCTATTCCTGCTTCCCCGCAGCCGCGCCGTCCGCAAACAGCGTCGTCTCCTCACCCGGCTTGCCCTCAATGGCTGCCGGCGCGCGCACGCCCATCATCTTCGCGCCCTCCGGCGTCAGCATCCGCCCGCGCCGCGTGCGCGCCAGAAGCCCAATTTGCAGCAAAAACGGCTCAACCACGTCCTCCAGAGCGCCCGCGTCCTCGCCCATCGTCGCGGCGACCGCCTCCAGACCCACCGGCCCGCCCTGGTACACGCGCGCAATCGTCGCCATGTACGCCCGATCCAGTTCATCCAGCCCCAGATGATCCACGCCCTCCAGAGCCAGCGCCTCATCCACCACGAGCGCCGTCACGCGCCCCTGCGCGCGCACCTGCGCGTAATCGCGCACACGCCGCAGCAATCGATTCGCCACCCGAGGCGTGCCGCGGCTTCGCGCGGCGATCGTTTCCAGCGAGCACGCGTCCTTCGCTGCGCCCGGTGCGCCCTTCTTCTCATCCACGTTCATCCCGAGCAATCGCGCGCTGCGCGCCAGAATCAGCCGCAGATCCGCGGCGTCGTAGTACCGGAAATGATGCGTGATCCCGAAGCGGGAGCGCAGCGGCGCCGTGAGCAGGCCGGAGCGCGTCGTCGCGCCGATGAGCGTGAACGGCTTCAAGTTCAGCGAAATCGTGCGCGCGTGCATGCCGGAATCCACGGCGACGTCGATCCGGAAATCCTCCATCGCCGGATAGATGAACTCCTCCACCGCGGGCGGCAGACGATGAATTTCATCGATGAACAGCACATCGCGCTCGCCCAGGCGCGTCAGCGCGCCGACAAGGTCCGACGGGCGCGTGAGCGCCGGGCCGCTCGTGACGTGCGCCCGCGTGCCCATTTCCGCGGCGATCACGTGCGCCATCGTCGTCTTGCCCAGCCCGGGCGGGCCGGAGAGCAGGATGTGCTCCATTGCGTCGCCGCGGGCCCGCACCGCCTCGACCGCGATGCGCAGACGCTCGATCAGGTCGCGCTGGCCGACGAACTCGCCGATGCTCGCCGGGCGCAGCGACCAGTTCGCCTGCTCATCCGCCGGTGTCGCCGGCTCCGCGGCCAGGATTCGATGCGTCGCCATGGGGATGGAATGTGGAAGGTCGAATGCGGAATGTGGGAAGAACGCGCCGCCATTCTATGCGAACGCGCGATGCGCGGACGCCGCGTTTCCTGCACGAAAACGGCCGCCGGCGGAACGCATCCGCCGACGGCCCACGAGAGAACAGACTGCGCCGCGCGGCGCGCCCGCCTAGCGGCAGGCGCCCCAGGCGCCGAGCATCTGGGCGAGGTCGCCCGCATCCACAGCGCCGCTGGTGTCGAAATCGGCCGGTCCGAGAGCGCCCGCCGCGCCCCAGTCGCCCAGGAGCAGCGCGAGATCCGAAGCGCCGACCACGCCGTCGCCGTTCAGGTCCCAGGGGCAGAGATCCACGCCGACGAAATGCACTGCATCGTCGAGGTTGATCCATCCGATGTTCTCGCCCCACGCGTAGCCGCGGAAGCGCTGCGCCGCCGCGTCGTAGCGTGCGCCGGAGGCGCCGAGGGCGGGCGTCGTGCCGAAGTTGATCCAGCCGGCGTTTTCGCCCCACGCGAATCCCTTGAGGGAGCCATCGATCTGGATGTTGACGCCGAAATCGAGGCCGCTCGAGTTGCTGTAGGGTCCGGCGCCGTCGCCGACGTTGATCCATCCGGAGTTCTCGGCCCAGATGACGCCGGCGAGGAAGTCGCGGCCCACGGCGACGCCGGTTGCGCCGCCGTCGCGCCAGTTCATCCAGCCGGCGTTCTCCGACCAGGAGTGTTTGCGGGCGCTGTCGATGCCGGGCGCCGCGGCGGCGGAGTGCGAGGCGAAGAGGACGGCGGCTGCTGTGGCGATCCGGGCTGCGGTGGTGCAGAGGTCCATGGTCGTCTCCTTTCGCGGTGGCGAAGTGTCGGCCGCGGTTCAGAGCGCGATGTTGTGGTTGGGCCCGGCCGCGGCGGAGGAGGCGCTGACCGGCGCATCGCTGCCCGGAGCGTTGATGGCGCCGCTCGAGTTGGCGGTGACGACGTTGCGATACACCATGGAGCCCGCTGCGCCGCCGAGGTTCAGACCCCAGCCGTTGTTGGTGGTGATCTGGCAATCGGTGATCAGAATGCGGGAGGCGCCGCCCAGATTGTGCGACGTGATCCCGTGTCCGCTGTTGCGCGAGATGTGGCAGCGGGACACCGAGGAGTCGAAGGACACGCGGATTCCGAAAACGCCGTTGAAGGACGCCCAGCAATCGATGGCCTGCGAGTCCTGATCGATGTCGATGCCGCCGCCGCCGTTGGCCTGCGCCTTGCAGTTGGCGATTGCGCCGCGGCCGATGTTGAAGCCGATGCCGCCGTTGTTCGTCGCGGAGCAGTGCGAAATGTTCGAGTCCGAGTCTGTGTTGAATCCGTCGCTTGCGTTGCTCGTGGCGGAGCACTCGCGGATGATCGCCGCGGACGCTACGCGGAATCCGACTCCGCCGCAGGCCATGGCGGAGACCCGCTCGACGATGTCGGGCGAGTAGGCCTGCGCGAGGCGCAGGCCGTCGATGCCGCAGTCACGGATCGTGAGGTCGCTGATCCGGCAGTTGCTGAGGACACTGTTGGAGTCGGCGCCGGGGTTGTAGTCCGTCGTGACGACGCCATGCGCGCCCCAGCCCGAGATGAAGCCGTTCATCACGACGAACCCCCGGCGATGCAGGATGCCCTGGGCGGGCGCCGGGGTGACGGTGATGCCGCTGCCGGAACCGGGGACGCCGATGAGCGAGAAACCGTTGAGGTCGATGGTGACGTTGTCGGCGTCAACGACGATTCCGTCCTGGCCGGGGACGCCGATGAGGTTGCTCGTGAGCACGTACGAGCCGGGCTTGTCGATGAGGTAGGGCAGGCTGATCGACTGCCTGTTGAGCGCGACGCGGTTGGTGGGCTGAATCGGGCCGGGGGGCGGATTCAGGTCGCCCGCCGCGGCGAGGGGCGCCGTGGCGGAGAGGATGGCGATCGCGGCGAGCGTGAGCGACAGTTTCGTGAGGGCCTTCATGATTCTCGTTCCTTTCTCTCGTGTTTCGGCCCTTGCGGGCCGGGCGATGGGCCCATCACGCGAGGGGCGTCATCGGTGTCGAGAGAAAATCCGAGAATGGGGGCGGGTGGCCGACACGGAATCCGGGGAGATGGCGGTTCGGGGACTGGAAGGGGGTGGAGGGTGCGTGTGCGGGGGGTTGGGGTGGGGTTGCGCGCGGGGAGGTTCGGCATAGCCGCGCAAAGCCGCGGCCATGCCACCCGGAGCGGCGGCCAGCATGGACAACCCAAGGCGGTTGTCCATGCCACGCGAAACCCGGAGCCGCGGCGGTCAATCGCGCCAGATCTGGGTGACGACGTCGCTCTCGAACTCGATGTAGACGTTGCGGATGGTCTCGTCGCGGTTCTTGCCGGAGACGATGAAGAGGACGGAGCCGGAGGAGGTGGTGACCTTGGTGTACTCCCACTTCCAGATTTCGACGCCTGTGCTGAGCGGGGTGCGCGAGGTGGGTTCGCCGAAGACGGCCATGACCCATTGCTTGTCGGTCTTGCCGGGCTCGACGCGGGCGATGGTCTGATCGCCGATGTATCGGCCGGAGGAGTAGGTCTTGGAGGAGCCGCTGGCGATGCATCCGCCGAGCGTGATGGCGAAACACGCAGCGCCGGCGGCGAGTTGTGCGCGGCGGGAGAAGAGGCGGCGTGTGAGGAAGTTCAGCATGACCGTGTGCTCCTCCGCTGTTGGACTGACGGGTTCCGGGGATCGGTGTTCGTGGGAGAGGCGGTTGCCGCGGCGATGAGGGGGCGTGGGCGCGGCGATCGACGACGCACGTCTTTATACCGGAGGCGGGTTCAGATCTTGCGGGGATTCTGTATGTGGTTGGGGGAGAAGGGGTTGCGGGGCGGCGGCTCGCGTGCGGAGCGTGCCTTACGGGCAAGGTCCCCACGCGCCGAGTGTGAGGGCGAGGTCGGTGGAGTTCACGGCGCCGTCGCCGTTCTGGTCGGCGGGGCAGGAGGGGGGTGTGTGGCCCTGGAACTCGTAGGCGCCGACGTCGAGGAAGGTGAAGGGGCCGGAGCCCGTATCGGCGACTCCGGAATCGTTGTTGGAGCGCGCGGCGCCGGCGAGATCGAAGGGGCCGCCGCCGACGGCGGCGTATGCAGCGGAGTCGGCCGCGTCGATGCCGAGGGAGCCGGAGGCGAGGCGATAGTCGCCCATGGCGGCGTCCACGAACGTGGGCGAGCCGTCGATGTTGTCGCCCGCGGCGCCGGGAGAGAGGCAGCGGGACTGCGTGATCGTGCCGCCGTGGGAAACGATCTGAATCCCGAGCAGCACACAGTTCGTCGCCTGGATCATCGAAGGCGCGCCGTTCACAACGGCGATCGACCGACTCGTGGCGCTGATCGTGCAGTTGAGGAAGACTCCGATCGAGCCGTCTTGAAGGCTGCACGCGGTCGTAACGGCGTTGTCGGCGAACAGACACTGGACGAGCGTTGGATTGCTGGCGGTGAACCTGGCGACGAAGAACGAGGCTGAACTGCCGGTGAACACACAGCGATCGAAAAGTGAACTGCAGCCCGCCGGGGCGGAAATACAGGCCGTGCCCGGGTCGGATCCCACGCAGTTCCGGAACGCGACGCGCCGGAACGTGGGGCTCGCGTTCTGGAGGGCGACCGCGCCGCCGTTTGTGCTCGTGTTGATGCTGTTCGCCAGGGTCAGATCCTCGATCGCCGCGCTCGCCGACTGACTCGTGTTGAGCAGCCGAAGGACCGGGTTGGCGTCCGAGACGGCGCCACCGTCGATGATCGTGACGTCCATGCCTGCGCCGCGGAGGGTGAAGTCGATCCCGTTCGGGAAAATGATGTTGTCTTCGAAGATGGTTCCGGCGCCGATCTCGATGACGTCGCCGTTGGCGGCGGCGCTGGCAGCGGCCTGGATGGTGGGATAGGGCGTCATCGTGGTGACGTTGGTGATGGTTGGCGGCGGGCCGGCGAGGGCGGAGGCGCAGGCGATCGCCGCGACGAGCATGGAGGCGCCGGAGGTCAAGGAGCGCGACATGTGGGAGCATCCTTCTTGAGCGCGCTCGATGGAGCGGCGACGGGAGCGGCGCAGGGCCCGGCGACGCGCGCGAGCCCCGGCTGCGCGTATCGCGATTATCGGGGGCTGACGGGAGGGAAGGCGAGCGTTTTCCGCCGGCCGCCGGGACACGAAGCCGGGCGAGGGGAAAGCGGACGCGGCCTAGGGTTGCGGCATGATCGGCCTTCTGAGGGAGCGCAGGCGGCGGAGGATCCGGGCGAAGCAGTTTCCGGACCAGTGGCGGGAGATTCTGCGGAGGAACGTGCCGCACTATGGGTGTTTGCCGCGGGAGGTGCGGGAGCGGCTGGAGGGGGCGGTGCAGGTGTTTCTGGCGGAGAAGCGGTTCGAGGGGGCGGGCGGGCTGGAGATGACGGACGAGATCCGCGTGACGATCGCGGCGCAGGCGTGCATTCTGCTGCTGGGGCGCGCGGGGGATTCGTACAGGGGGTTGCGGACGATCATCGTGTATCCGCGCGCGTATGTGGCGCGGTTTCGGTCGCCGCTGGCGGGTGGATTGGTGGTGGAGGGGGACGGCGTGCGGCTGGGGGAATCGTGGCATCGCGGGCCGGTGGTGCTGGCGTGGGACAGCGTGCTGGCGGGCGTGGCGGATGCGGGCGACGGGCAGAACGTGGTGTTTCACGAGTTTGCGCATCAGTTGGATGGGGAAGCGGGCGGGATGGACGGCGCGCCGGCGCTGGACACGCGGCGGCATTACGCGGCGTGGGCGCGCGTGCTGGGCGCGGAGTATGAGCGGCTGATCCACGAGGTGGAGGCGAACGAGCCGACGTTGATCCGGTCGTATGGCGCGACGAATCCGGCGGAGTTCTTTGCGGTGGTGACGGAGTTGTTCTTTGAGCGTCCGGAGGCGCTGCGCGCGCGGCATGCGGCGCTGTACGAGCAGTTCCGGGTGTTTTACGGGCAGGATCCGGCGGGGTGGAGGTGTGGGGGGGAGGGGATCGAGGAGGAAGAGGAGGAGAAAGAGGAGGAGAAGACATAGGGGAAGAGGAGAAGTAGAGGGATAGCCCCTCACCCCTCCCTCTCCCCACGAAGCGCGGGGAGAGGGGGAAGAGGGATCCCTCGCGTGCTTCTCTCCACCGCCGAAAGGAAGCCGTGGGGAGAGGGGAAGAAGCAAGGCGTAGAAGGGGAGAAAGAAAGTAGGGGAAGAGCCCCTCACCCCTCCCTCTCCCCGCCCCCGGAAAAGCCGGGGAGAGGGGGAAGAAAGAGGCCCGGCCCAGTGGTGGCGGCGGGGGTGGAGGCGGGGGTGGTGGCGGGTCGTCATAGTGTGGCGCCGGAAGGTGAAGCCGCGGCGGGGGAACGCTGCGGGTGTGTGGCGCTCGTGGATTGCATGAAAGGATGTTGTGATGATTGTGGTGAACACGGAGACGGTGCCTGGGGCGCGGATCGTGGAGGTGAAGGGGCTGGTGCAGGGAAACACGGTGCGCGCGAAGCACATCGGGCGGGACATTGCCGCGGGGCTGAAGAACCTGGTGGGGGGTGAACTGAAGGGGTATACGGAGCTGCTCACGGAGGCGCGGCGCGGGGCGGTGGAGCGGATGATGCGGCAGGCAGAGCAGCTGGGCGCGAACGCGGTGGTCAACGTGCGGTTCAGCACATCCGCGGTGACGCAGGGCGCGGCGGAGTTGTACGCGTACGGGACGGCGGTGGTGGTGCAGACGGGCGCTGGGGCGTGAGAGGGGGCTGGTGATGGACAGTGATTCGCTGGGGAGGATCGTCAATCTCGTGATGTTCGGGATCTTTGCGCTCGTTCTGTTGTTCGCGTTCGGGGCGGGCGCGCTCATGGAGCGGGCGCACCTGAAGCGGCTCGCGGCGCGGGAGGCGGCGGTGGCGGGAGTGCCGGTGAACAACCTGCGCACGTTGCCCGAGGGCGCGGTGGCGGGGGAGATAGTGATCGCGGACGTGGTGCTTTCGGTGGACTACTTCCGCTCGTGGATTTCGAACCTGAAGAAGATCATCGGGGGGCGGCTGGGGGCGTATGAGCGGCTGCTGGACCGGGCGCGGCGGGAAGGGACGCTGCGCGTGATCGAGGCGGCGCGGGCGAAGGGTTACGACGGCGTGTGCAACATCAGGTACGACACTTCCGACATCGGGGTCTCGCAGAAGAAGAAGCAGGTGGTGGCGCAGGGGGCGATCCTGGTGTGGGGGACGGCGTACAGGCTGAAGGGGCGCGGGTCCTGAGCGCGCGGCGGGGTGCGTGAGGATCAGCCATGAGCCGCCGCGGCGAGGATGAGCACTCGATTCATCGCGAGCCGCACATGCAGGCGCGGATTGCGCCGGCGACGTGCGGGCGGTGCGGGTACGAGCTGGGCGGGCTGCCGGCGGGGCAGATGCGGTGTCCGGAGTGCGGCGCGCTGCGGCAGGATCTGGAGGCGACGAACATCCCCGGCGCGGCGGTGGGGGATCACGTGCGCGCGGAGGAGGTGGTGGAGCACGGCGTGTGGGACGAGCCTGCGTTGCGCGCCGCGGGCGCAGCCGCGCCGGAGGGCGCGGCGACGTATGCGCGGTGGCTGGAGGAGAGAAAGGCGCGCACGAGCGCGGTGGACGGCTGGATGGCGACGTTGGGGACGGCGCTGGCGGCGGGCCCGTGGGCGGTGGCGGGCGCGATCATGGCGCAGTTCGCGTCGGGGACGGCGTTTCTGGGCGTGGCGACGCTGGTGGTGTTCGGGCCGCTGGTCGAGGAGTTGATGAAGATCGGCGCGGCGACGTTCGTGGTGGAGAAGCGGCCGTACTGGTTTCGGTCGCGCGGGCAGATTCTGATTGCGAGCGCGGCGGGGGGACTGGCGTTCGCGGCGATCGAGAACGTGATGTACCTGGACGTGCGGTTCGGCGAGGCGCCGGCGGGGCTGGCGGCGTTCCGGTGGACGGTGTGCACGGCGCTGCACGTGGGGTGCTCGCTCATCGCGGGGATGGGGCTGGCGCGGGTGTGGTCGGAGGCGATGCGGAATGGGGCGCGGCCGGACCTGACGATCGGGTTTCCGCACCTGGTCGCGGCGATGATCGTGCACGGCGCGTACAACGGGCTGATGGTCGTGCTGGAGGCGGGGCGGTTTGTGTTTTGAGGTGGGCGGGGACGGCGTGCGCGCACGTCTCAGCCCATCGCAAAGGCAGAGGACCTTCACCACAGAGGCGCCGAGGACACAGAGAAGAGGCCTGAGGATGAGGGTGGGTTGAATCGCCGATGTGATCGTCGATTGTGGGTCAATCAGAAGCGCGGGGATTTGTTTTGTGGGGTGTCGCTGCTGTCGCCGGCGCCTCCGCCATTTCCATTGCTGTCGCCGCCGGTGTTGTTTTCGTCGCCGGGGGAGAGATCGCTGGGGATGACGGTGTAGTTCATCTGGGCTGCGAGTTGTGCGCCGGGGCCGTCTTTGCGGAGCGTGAGGGCTTCGCCGGAGGGGAGGAAGAGGACGACGTCGGCGATGAGCACCTGATCGTTCTGCAGCGCGCTCTCATCAAGCAGGGCCCAGCCGAAGAGTGTTTCGTTCTGGAACTCGAAGGCCATGGGGATGGGCGCAACGCCGGGGACATCGGCGCTTCCGCCCCGCTGCATGGCGCGGCCGGCGGATTCGATGAGCGTGCCGAAGTCGGTGGAGACGCGGACGAAGGGTCCGGCGCTGAGGTCGGCGGCGGCCATGAAGGCGAGGATGTCGTCGTCGGTGAGCGCGGCGTCGGCGTCGGGGCTGAGCGTGGCGCGGGTGGCGGCGATGTCGCCGCTAGCCGCGGCGGACATGAAGGTCTCGGCGTGGGGGACCATCTGCTTGCGGTAGTAGGTCCAGCCCTGCGCTGCGCCGAAGGCCACGAAGGCCTGGAGAGCGGTCATGATGATGCCGAGGAGGAGGCCGGCGATGGCGAGGCCGCGGCCGGTGAGTCGGCCGTGGGAGTTCTTGATGAAGGAGAGGGAGATGGCGCCCAGGAGGAGGCCGACGAGGGGCAATCCGGGCACGCAGCAGCAGCCGGGGAGTGAGGCAATGAGGGAGAGGATCGCCATGACGCTGGTGCGCGCGGGGCGATCATCGAAGGCGGGGGGTTCGCGGTAGGGGTCGAAGGCTGCGGGGCCGCCGTGGGCGGCGTAGGGATTGGGCGTGTTGCTCATTCGGGCGGCACCGTACACGGGGGGTTTGGGGGTCGCCAGCGGGGGGAGGGGAGCATGGGTCGGCGAAGCGCCGTCCCATGCCATGCGCGCGAATGATGTGGGTTGAGGTTTTCGTGGTGCATCCGCCCAAAGCCGCGGATGCACCACGGCGCCCCAGAGGGGTTCGGCTGATGCGCCGCCGCGCCCCCCCCGGTGGGTTGGATGTGGGTTGAGGTTTTCGTGGTGCATCAGCCCAGAGCCGCGGATGCACCACGGCGCCCCCTTGGGGGGCGGATGATGCACCACGGCGCCCCCATTGAGGCCGATGCACCGCGGCGCCCCCAGAGGGGTTCGAATGATGCGCCGCGGCGGTCCCCTGCGCGATGGAGGCCCCTTGGGTCCGGGGCGTCACGCAACCGGGTCCGGCGGGGGTCTGTACCATTCTTCCTGAGCCGTCGGTCCGATTTTGGGCGGCCGGGTGGCGATGTGAGGCTGTTGGCGGGGGGCGATGGTGGGAGGCGGAGTCGAGGATCCGGCGCCCCCCGGAAGTCCCGAAGCCCGGAAGTCCCGAGCCCGGAAGCCCCGCCCCGGCCCCCGGAAGGCAGTGACAGCCGCGGATGCGCGGCGTAATGGCTTTTCACAGACAACGATCAAGAGAGCAGGTTTTCCGACCCCGGAGGTTTTGCAATGAGACGATCGCTCCGCACCGTGTTTCTGGCGCCTGTGGCGCTTGCCGCGATGACGATGTCGGCGACGGCGCCGTTTGCTCTGGCGGAGGCGCCGGGGCAGGAGGTGGATCTGGCGGCGCTGGCGCATGAGCCGCTGCCGACGCATCCGGAGTTGATCAGCGGTGAGTTGGCGAATGGGCTGTCGTACATCATCAAGCAGCACGCGAATCCGCCGGGTCGGGTGTCGATGCAGATTCACTTCTCGACCGGCTCGCTGAACGAGACGGATGCGCAGCGCGGCGTGGCGCACTACCTGGAGCACATGGCGTTCAACGGATCGAGGAACTTCGCGCCTGGCGACCTGGTGCCGTTCTTCGAATCGATCGGTCTGACGTTCGGGCGTCACCAGAACGCGTTCACGTCGTTTGATCAGACGGTGTACATCCTCGATTTGCCGCGGGTGGACACGGAGACGGTGGAGAAGGGGCTGCGGTTCTTCGCGGACGTGCTGGATGGATTGCTGCTGCTCGAAGAGGAAGTGGACAAGGAGCGGCAGGTGATTCTGGAGGAGAAGCGGCGGGGTCTGGGGCCGGATCAGCGGGTGTTCGAGGAAGTGTTCCCGCGGATCACGCCGGGCTCGCGGCTGAGCAAGCGGCTGCCGATCGGCGTCGAGGAGACGCTGCTGGCGGTGAAGAGCGAGGACTTTCGGGATTACTACGAGCGGTACTACACGACCGGGAACGCGACGCTGATTCTGGTGGGGGACGTTGACGCGGAGCAGGTGAGGAGGCAGATCACGGAGGCGTTCGGAAGCCTGCCCGCGGGCGCGCGGCCGGTGGATCTGGAGGTCGGGACGCCGGTGTATCGCGAATCGTTCGCGGTGGTGGCGACCGATCCGGAGCTGCGCACGTGCGACGTTTCGATGACGATGGTGGGCGATCCGTACGGGCCAACGATGACGGCGGCTGATTTGAGGCGCGACCTGGTGGAGCAGATCGGCTCACAGGCGTTCAACCGCCGGTTGAGGAGCAAGGTTGAGAAGGGCGAGATGGCGTTCCGGAGCGGGTCGGGGTTCGCGAGCGATTTCTTCCAGGCGATGCGCTGGGCGAACGTGCAGGCGACGGGCGAACCGAAGGACTGGCGCGCGATGCTGTTCCAGCTGGCGGCGGAGTTGCAGGCGGCGCGGAAGTTCGGCTTCACGGATCGGGAAGTCGAGGACGTGCGGCGGGAGTTGCTGGCGCAATCGAAGCAGTTTGCGACGATGGAGAGCACGCTGCCGGCGCGGGTGATCACGCG
Source organism: uncultured Phycisphaeraceae bacterium (assembly GCA_964529265.1). GTDB lineage: Bacteria > Planctomycetota > Phycisphaerae > Phycisphaerales > UBA1924 > CAZGVW01. Next base: position 14,517 of record CAZGVW010000069.1, on the reverse strand, counting down.
GTTCATTCTGACGGGCGTGAATGAGGGCGAGCCGATCATGTCGGCGGCGCAGCGGCTGGAGTACATGGAGCGTCTGCTGCCGACGATCACGGCGGCGGAGGTTTCGGAGCGGTTCCGGGAGGTGTTCGATCCTTCGGCGGCGGCGTTCATCGTCGAGATGCCGGAGGGCGAGTTCGTGCCGACTGAGACGGACCTGCTCGCGGCGGGCCTTGAGGCGATCAACGCGGAGGTGGTGGCGTTCACGGACGAGGCGCGTCCGGAGCGGCTGATGGAGGCGGCGCCGGAGGCGGGCAAGGTGGTGGAGATGTCGATGCACCCGCAGAGCCAGGTGCTTTCGGCGTGGCTCTCGAACGGCGCGCGGGCGCACTACCGGTTCATGGATTACCGGAAGAACCAGGCGACGATCACGATCACGCTGGCGGGCGGGCAGATCGAGGAGACGGCGGGCACGCGCGGGCACACGGAGGCGGCGGCGCGGGCGTTTGCGCGTCCGGCGACGAGCACGCTGACGAGCACGAACATCCGCGACCTGATGGTCGGGAAGAACGTGGGCGTTTCAGGCGGCGCGGGCGACGACACGGTGACGATTACGGTGTCGGGCGCGCCGGAGGACCTGGAGACGGGCATGCAGGTGGCGCACCTGCTGCTGACGGACCCGGTGATCGAGGAGGCGGGATTCGAGCAGTGGAAGCAGGCGATGGCGCAATCGATCGAGGCGCGCAAGAAGCAGACGACGCGCATGATTCAGGAGGTGCTGCCGGACCTGATTTTCCCGGAGGGCGATCCGCGCTTCCGGCCGCTGGAGGTGGAGGAAGTGCGGGCGATTTCGCTGTCGGCGGCGCAATCGTGGCTGGACGACCTGATCCGGCGGGCGCCGATCGAGGTCTCGGTGGTGGGCGACATCGACCGGGACAAGGGGATGGAGCTGGTGACGCGGTACATCGGCTCGCTGCCGGCGCGGGAGCGCATCAGCGAGACGACGCTGGACGACCTGCGGCGCGTGAAGAAGCCTTCGGGGCCGTTCGTGGCGGAGGTTCCGGTGGATACGCAGACGCCGCAGGCGATGGTGTTCGTGGGCTTCTTCGGGGCCGACCAGGAGGCTGTGCGTGAAGCGCGCCTGATGGACGTGGCGGCGCAGATCCTGAGCACGCGGATGATCAAGCGCATCCGCGAGGATGAGCAGCTGGTGTATTCGATCCGGTCGGTGAGCAGTCCGGGCGTGGCGTATCCGGGGTACGGGATGTTCCTGGCCTCGGCGCCGACGGAGCCGGGGAAGGCGGAGCGCCTGGGCGAAGTGATCGACGAGATGTTCGGGTATTTCGCGTCCACGGGGCCGACGGACGAGGAGATGACGGTGGCGCGCGGGCAGATCGCGAACCGGCTGGACGAGTCGATGAAGGAGCCGGGGTTCTGGACCGGCGAGCTGGCGGACCTGACGTACAGGAACATGAGACTGGACGACGTGGTGAGCGCGCCCGCGGCGTTCGAGGCGTTCTCGAAGAACGAAGTGCACGATGCGTTCCAGCGGTTCCACAAGAAGAGCCCGGACGTGAAGGTGGTGATCACGCCTTCGCAGACGGCGCCCGCCGCGGCGCCGGGGGCTGAGGGATAACGGAGAGGAACGAACCCGGAGGAAGACGGAGGAAGACGGAGAAGAGGCCAGGAAGGCGAAGTAAGGAAATATGAGCGGGGCGCTTGAGGCGCGGCGGGAACCTGCCGGGGCCTCGAGCGCCTCGTTTCTTTGCGCCTCGTCTCTCTCTGTTTTCCTCCGTCTTCCTCCGGGTTCGAGCTCTTACTCCGCGGCCGCGCGGTTGAGCCAGGCGAGGAGGTCGTCGGGGTCGCGCACGCCGGTGGTGCGGGCGATTTCGTTGTTCTCGCGGAGGAGGATGGTGACGGGGATGGAGTCGATGCGGAGGCGCTGGGCGAGGTCCTGGTGGTCGTCGATGTCGATGTAGACGGGAACGGCGTGCTCGGCGACCCAGGCTTCGACGCGGGGATCGGAGAGGGCGCCGCGTTTGAAGATCTGGCAGGGGCCGCACCAATCAGCGGTGGCGAAGGCGAAGGTGATTCTGCCTTCGCTCGCGGCGCGGGCGAGGCCGTCTTCGAGCGTGAGGGCCGCATCGAACATGGCTGGAACGGGCGCGCCCCCGGAGCCGCCCCCGCCCCCGCCCCCGGAGCCGCCCCTGAACATGCCGTTGCGGAAGACGACGAAGAGGACGAGCACGACCGCGGCGATGACGAGCATGGCGCGGAGGGGGCGATCGACGCCGCGGTGGGCTCGCTGTGTTTCTTCGGATTCGAATCGGGGCATGGGGCGCTCCGGAGGGGAGAAGAATGCAGGAACCCGGAGGAAGACAGAGGAAAACGGAGGAGAGTCAAGAAATCAAGAAAAGACCAAAGGGTCAACGGGGAGGCGGGTTCCACGAGAGCGATGATTGGCGCTCGCTGCGAGGGCCTGTTGCTCCAAGAAGAAGACGCCTTCTCTTCAGGGCTTCTTCCTCCGTTTTCCTCTGTCTTCCTCCGGGTTCATTCTCTTGCCCGATCTCAGTCTTCGGCCTGGGACGCTTCGGCGCGCTGGGCGGCGGGGGTGGCGCCTTCGCGGAACTCGACGCGCACTCTTGTGACGCGGGTGGGCTCGGCCTCGAGGACGCGGACGACGAAGCCGTTGTGGGCGAACTCCTCGCCGCGGACGGGCATGTGGCCGAGGGCGCTCAGGACGAAGCCGCCGACGGTGTCGTAGTCCTCGCCTTCGGGGAGTTCGTAGCCGAGGTCTTCGAGCATGTCGTTGACATCGTGGATGTAGGCGCGGGCATCGACCTCGACGGCGCGCTGGTCGGGGATGACGGAGATGCGGGGCGGGGCCTCGCTGACGGGCTCGAACTCGTCGCGGATCTCGCCGACGATCTCCTCGAGCAGGTCCTCGATGGTGACGAGGCCGGCCGTGCCGCCATACTCATCGATGACGATGGCCATGTGCACCTTGCGCGCCTGGAAATCGGTGAGCAGTTCGAGCAGGGGCTTGGTTTCGGGGGCGAACTCGGGCTTGCGGAGGATGGGGCGCAGTTTGAAATCGCTCGCACCCTTTCCGGCGAGGCGGATGAGGTCCTTGGCGTAGAGGACGCCGACGATGTGATCGAGATCGCCCTTGTAGACGGGGATGCGGCTGTGGCCGGCCTTCTCGATGTAGGCCTTGATGAACTCGAGGTCGTCGGTGAGTTCGAAGCCTTCGATCTCGGTGCGCGGGGTCATGATCTCCTGCGCCGTGGCGGAGCGCAGGTGGACGACGGCCTCGATCATGCGGCGCTCGAGTTCGCCGAGGCTGCCCTCGGTTTCGCCCTCGGTGACGACTTCGAGCAGTTCGCGCTCGATCTGCTCCTCCTCGTTCTCCTCGCGCGCGCCGGCCATGCGCTTGACGAGCACGTCGATGAAGCCGGCCATGTGGACGATGGGCGTCATGACGAAGTTCATGAGCCTGATGAAGCCGGCGCAGCGGTGGATGAGTTCCTCGCCGATGTGCTCGGAGACGCTGGCGGGCACGGCGACACCGATGATGTACAGGATGATGGCCGAGAGTCCGCCCGCCGCGAGGAGCCTCACCCACGTGACCTCGGAGCCCTCGCCGAGGCCGGTGAAGGCGACGAGCAGCGCGACGACGACGGCGAGGTTGCAGACGATGCGCGGCAGCGACAGCGCGAGGGAGTGGCCGGGGATGTCGTCGAGGATTTCCTGAATCACGCGGGCGGCGCGGGGCGAGGGCGCGGCCGGCGCGCCCGCGCCGTCATCGTCCGGCGTGTGCCGGCCGTTGCCGTTTGCGGCGTGCGCGCTCGCCTTGCGCTCGAGGATCATCTGCAGTTTGCCGCGGGACATCTCGCGCAGCGACATGTGCAGCGCGGAGAGGAATGCGCCGAGAATCGTGGCGGCGACGGCGATCCAGACGGCGATGGCGCTCACGACACGCCCCCGCCCCCGGAAGCCCCGCCCCCGGAAGAAGAAGAATCCGGCGAGGCGTACACCGAGCCGACACCGATGGCGCGCAGAATCTCATCTTCGCGCTCGTGCATTGTGCGGGCGGCGTCCTCATCGTGGTCGTCGTGGCCCATGCAGTGCAGCGCGCCGTGCACGATGTACAGCAGCAGTTCGCGCTCGACACCGTGCCCGCGTCCCGCCGCCTGCCGCGACGCTTCATCGGCGCAGATGACGATGTCCACATCGAGCGGATCGAGCGGATCGGTGCGCATGTCGAACGTGAGCACGTCCGTCGTTCCACCCACGCCGGCGTGGCGCTCGTGCAGCGTCGCCATCTCCGGGTCGGCGACGATGCGCACGCGGACCTCGTGCCCCCCGCCCGATTCGCTGCCCGAAGGCGCCGCATGCGACACAGCCGCGGCGGCGTGGGCACGGAGCCACTGCCTCGCCGGCGCCGGCAGGCGGCCGGAGGCGTCGGTGATTTCGAGGGTCACTTCCTCGGTGGGGCGTCGGTTCGAGCGACGTTCGTAGGGGTCGTCGGGGGTGGCGTCCATCGTCGTCAGAACACATCCGTCCGCGGCTTGGCCGGGCCGACGGGCCGAAGCGGTGTGGGGCGGCGGTCCCGCCCCCCGGCCCCGGCCCCGGAAAACCTGATCTCGACCTCCGGAATCGGCCTCGGCGCCTCATCCTCGATTTCACTGACAGCGTCGCCGGGCGGGACCACACTCTAAGGGGTCTCGGGCCGGTGTCCAGCATTGAGTGCGCGAAGAACCCGCGGGGGACGTGGGAATCGTGGTGGGGGCCGTTCGGGCGGTGGTTTTTCGGTCCTGTAGGATGCGCGCCCTATGCCCGATCGCCCCGCCAACGCCCCGGGAAGCCCCGAGAGCACCCCCGTCAGCCCCCAGGCAACCCCCGCCGCGGAGGCGGAGGCGGCCCAGCCGCATCGGCTCGAGGCTCAGCGGCGGGCGAAGCGGGAGCAGGCGGAGGCACTGGGCGTGGCGCCCTACGGCGGGCGGACGGAGGGACTGATCTCGATCGAGCAGGCCCGGCGGATGTTCGATGCCGCGGCGGACGAGGAGCAGAAGGCCAAGGGGAAGGAACCGGGGTTCATCGATCGGCGGCCGGTGGTGAAGGTGGCGGGGCGGGTGGTGCTGCACCGGGATACGGGCAAGCTGGTTTTCATGCAGGTTCGGGATCACACCTCGGCGCCGGCCAGGGCGCACGGGGAGGAGCATGCGCCCGGGCCCGCGGCGGAAGTGGCGGACTTGCAGATTGCGGTGAGCCAGCGGGACTGCGACGAGGCGGGGTTCGGGCTGGCGAAAGTGGTCGATCTCGGCGACGTGATCGTGGCTGAGGGGCCGCTGACGACGACGCGCACGGGCGAGGTGACGGTGTGGGCGTCGAGCGTGCGCATGGCGGCGAAGAGCCTTGCGCCGCCGCCCGAGAAGTGGAGCGGTCTGCAGGACACGGAGATCAGGTATCGCCGGCGGTACGTGGATCTCTACGCGAACCCCGAGACGATGCGCGTGGCGAAGATGCGCTCGCGGGTCGTGGCGCGGATGCGGCGATTCCTGGATGAGCGGGAGTTCCTGGAGGTGGAGACACCGATGCTGCAGCCGCAGGCGGGCGGCGCGGCGGCGCGGCCGTTCGTCACGCACTTGAATGCGCTGGACATGCAGGTGTTCATGCGGATCGCGCCGGAGTTGTACTTGAAGCGGCTGCTGGTGGGCGGGTTGCCGCGGGTATATGAGATCAACCGGAACTTCCGGAACGAGGGCGTGGATCGCTCGCACAATCCGGAGTTCACGATGCTGGAGGTGTACGAGGCGTTCGGGAACTACCACACGATGATGGCGCTGGCGGAGGAGATGATCCGCGAGGTGGCGCACTACGTGGCGGTGAGCGCGGCGCCGCACGAGGTGGAGGCGGAGGATATCGACCCCCGGAAGGTGAAACTGCCGTTCGGGGACTTGATGATCGATTACGGCTCGCCGTTTGCGCGGATCACGTTCGCGGAGTTGTTCGAGAGGGGGCTGGGCTTCCCGATGCGCGACGTCAAGCAGGCGCGGGAGGAGGCGAAGCGCCGCCACATGAAGCACGAGGGTGTGGCGGACATCTTCGTCATCAACCAGTTGTTCGAGGACGTGGCGGAGAAGGCGCTCGACCCCGCGAAGCCGACGTTCATCATGGATTACCCGGCGGCGCTCTCGCCGCTCACGCGGCCGAAGAAGGATGATCCGGCGACGGCGGAGCGGTGGGACCTGTTCATCGCGCACATGGAGATCGGGCCCGCGTACACGGAGTTGAATGATCCGGACGTGCAGGCGGAGAAGTTCCGCGAGCAGTTGCAGGGCGTGGATGAGGAAGAGAGCACCTTCCGCACGTTCGACGCCGATTTCATCGAGGCGCTGAAGGTGGGGATGCCGCCGGCGGGGGGCATGGGGATCGGGATCGACCGCGTGGTGATGCTGATGACGAATCAGCGGTCGATCCGGGACGTGATTCTGTTTCCGTTCATGAGGCGGGAGTGAGGGGGGTGGAATGTGGTAGGTGGAATGTCGAATGTGGGGGAGACGGTAGACAGTAGACAGTAGGCAGTAGACGGGGGTGTGGGTCGGGTGGCGCGGGGCGGTTGAGCGGTGTGCGTGATGTCGAGGCCGTTGCGGCTGCAAGCGCGGGCCCCGGGTCTTCTTCCCTACAATCGCCGCCATGAGCGACGCAAAGGACGGGCGGACGCGGTTCTACGTCACGACGCCCATCTACTACGTGAACGACAAGCCGCACATCGGCCACTGCTACACCACGCTGGTGGCGGATGCGGTGGCCCGGTGGCGGCGGATGGCCGGGCGGCAGGTGTTCTTCCTGACCGGCACGGATGAGCACGCCGAGCGGGTGGTGGAGTCAGCCGCGGCGAACGGGATGACGCCGATCCAGTGGGCGGATCGGAATGCCGCGGAGTTCCAGGCGGCGTTCCGGGCGATCGGGTGCTCGAACGACGACTTCGTCCGCACGACGCAGAAGCGCCACATCGAGAAGGTGGAGGCGTACATCCGGCGGCTCAATGAATCGGGCGACGTGTACGTGGGCGACTACGTGGGGTGGTGGGACCACACGCAGGAGGAGTACGTCCCGGAGAACACGGCGCGCGAGGCGGGGTACAAGAGCCCGGTGACGGGCAAGCCGCTGGTGAAGCGCTCGGAAAAGAACTATTTCTTCCGGTTGAGCGCGTACGAGGCGAGGCTGCTGGAGCACATCGAGAAGAACCCCGGGTTCATCCGGCCCGAGGCGCGGCGGAACGAGGTGATGGGGCGCATCCGGCAGGGTCTGCAGGATGTGCCGATCTCGCGCGCGGTGACGGCGGGCGACGCGAAGAGCCAGTGGGGAATCCTGATGCCCGGCGACACGGGGCACCGGATCTACGTGTGGATCGATGCGCTCTTCAACTACCTGAGCGCGGTGGATACGCCGGAGCGAAGGCCCTTCTGGCCGGCGGATGCGCACGTGATGGGCAAGGACATCCTGTGGTTCCACGCAGTGATCTGGCCGTGCATGCTCATGGCGCTGGGCGAGCCGCTGCCGGGCTGCGTGTACGCGCACTCGTACTGGATCCGCGAGGGCGTGAAGATGAGCAAGAGCCTGGGCAACTTCGTGGATATGCCGACGATCGCGGCGTACTGCGACCGCTTCGGGCAGGACGCCTTCCGGTGGTACATGCTCACGCAGGGGCCGATCGGCGCGACGGATGCGGATTTCGCGCACGCGAAGTTCGTGGAGGTGTACAACAGCGACCTCGCGAACGGCATCGGCAACGCGGTGTCGCGCGTGACGAACATGATCGACAAGTACTTCGGCGGAAAATGCCCCGATCCCAGGGGCGCGGCGAGCCACGCGGGGCACGATTGGCCCGCGATCGCGGGCGCGGCGTCGGAAGCGGCGATCAGGAAGATCGATGCGCTGGACCTGCACGGCGCGTTCAGCGAGGCCACGGCGCTCACGCGGCGCGTGGACGGCTACATCCACGCGACGGAGCCCTTCCGCCTCGCGAAGGACGCCGCGAGAATGCAGGAGGTCGCGACAATTCTGTATCACTCGGCGGAGGCGCTGCGGATCGCGGCCACGCTGATGTGGCCCGCGATGCCGGAGAAGATGACCGATGCGCTGTCGCGCTTCGGGTTCGAGGGGCCATCGGCGACGACGATCGCGGGGCGGGGCGTGAACGCCTTCGGCGACCTCGTGGGCTGGGGCCGCCTGAAACCGGGGACGCCGATCGTGAAGGGCGATGCGCTGTTCCCGCGGGCCGATCCCGAGTTGCCGCCGCCCGAGCCGATTCCAGCCGCGGCGACGTGAGCCTTCGGGCCGTCCCCTGCCCCCGGCGCCCGGAAGGGCCGAGGGGCCAATGATCCACCGATCCCCATGGTGCGCGTGAAACGATTCAGTGATCCGATGGCGGCCGAGCGGGCCGCGGCATATCTCCGCGCCTGTGGCGTGCCGGCGATGGTGGTGGGGCAGCACATCCACCATGCCGCGGCGATTCCGGGGCTGCGTTTCACGCAGGTGGAGATCGTGGTGCCGGATGAGCCGCTCCGGGCCCGCGCGGAGGAGCTGCTGGCGGAGTTCGACGATGCGCCGATGAACATGGGCGACGAACTGGATGCCGCGGCGGCGCCGGATCTCTCGCGGCTGAATCTGCGCAAGCACCCCGTGGCGTGCCCATCGTGCCGGAGCGACTTGGCGCAGTCGCGCGTGCGCCCGGGCGAGGCGTTCAGTTGCCCGAAATGCCGCGAGGCGGTGGATCTCACGGCGCTGGTTCTCGAGCGGTACGGGCCGGAGGCGCTGATGGATTGCTACGACGCGGAGGCGCAGCCGGCGTTTGATGTCGAAACGTGGCGGTGCGTGCTCTGCGCGCGGTGCGGCTATGACCTTTCGGGTCTGCCGCAGCGCGGGCGCTGCCCCGAGTGCGGCGATCTCTTCGACAAGGCGGACCTGCCGGGGCGGCGGTGAGCATAGGGGTGGGCGGCCGTCGGTCCGAAGACGCGGCTTGTTCCCCGGGCCGGAAACGTGGAGAATCGGGCGGAGATGATCGACGAAGCGCACGATCACGCCGCGGAGGCGCTGGAGACGGCGATCGCCCTGTTTCGCGCGGAGCGCACGGGCGAACTGGCGTTCGATGAGCACGTGCGGCCGATCCGTTTCGTGACGGACAACGAGACGGGGCACATCGTGGCGCCGGTGATGGTGGCGGTGCTGCAGTGCTTCGAGGCGGTGCTGCACGTGCCGGAGGAGAGCGACGATGCGCTGCAACTCCTGCTCACGCCGGAGGCGATGGACGGCGAATCGCACGCCGCGGCTGACCGGTGGCGCATCCACCACGGCGAGCCGCAGGAATCGCGCTGGGCGAGGTTCCACATCGAGAGCGCGCGGCACGGGCCGTATGTGTTCGATGGCGCGGTGTTCATGGGGCCGAATCCGGTCGCGGGCGTTGAGGCGGCGCTGTGCCGGCGTCTGAACGAGGATCCGGACCTGCTCGGGAAGGTGTGCGAGCGCGCAGCGCACTTCTCCATCGCGTCGCCCGTGTGCGTGGGGCTCGATCCGGATGGTGTGCACGTGCGGGCGCGATTCGGGGTGGTGCGCGTGGAGTTTCCGCACCGCGCGCACGGCGCGCACGATGCGGAGCGGCTGGTCGAGGAACTGCTGAAGGACGCGGGGGGATCGTGAGCGGCGCGGCGGCGGGCGCCGGCACGCGCCCGACGGCCCTGCGCGATGCGCACCTGCATCTTTATGCGCACGGCGAGGCGCTGTCGTTTCTGGATGTCTCGGCGTGCGCCTCCGCGGCTGAGTGCCTGGAGCGTGTGAGCGCGCTGGCGGCACGGACGCCCCGGGGGGAATGGGTGCGGGCCGTCGGCGCCCGGGTGGAGGCGTGGCGCGAGCGCGCATGGCCGATGGCGGGGCAGATTGACGACGCCGCCGGCGGCAGGCCGTGTGTGATCAGGTCGTTCGATCACCATGCGCTGGTCGCGGGCGCGGCGGCGCTGCGCGCGGCGGGAATCAGCCGCGAAACGCCCGACCCGCCCCGCGGAATGATCGAGCGCGCCCCCGCCCCCGGAAGGGGAGAACCCGCGGGCCAACCCACCGGCCTGCTGCTGGAGGATGCCTGCGGCCTCGTGCTCGGCGCGATTCCCGAGGCCTCGCCGGAGCGGCGGCGCGAGCACCTGCAGAGCGCGGCGCGAGACCTCGCCGCCCGCGGCTTCGTCGAAGCCCACGACATGCTCACCGAGCCGTGGCTGGGCGAGGAACTGGCCGCGATGGATGACCGCGGCGAACTGCCGCTCGACGTGTGGCTCTATGCGCCGTTCGAGCGCCTGGAGGCGGAGCAATCGCGGGCGAAGCGATACACGCGCGATCGCGTGCGATTCGCCGGCGCCAAGTTCTTCGCCGACGGCACGCTGAACAGCCGCACCGCGTTCATGCTGGCGGACTACGCGCAGCCGCGGGAGGGCATGCCCCGCGGTAAAGCGATCTGGGCGGAAAATGACCTCGCCGCGGCGGTGCGAACGTGCGAGGCGCGGGGCGCGGGCGGCGCCATCCACGCCATCGGCGACGCTGCGGTGCGGATGGCGCTGAACGCGATCGAGCAAGCGGGCGCCCGCACGCAACTCTGGCGCATCGAGCATTGTCAGTTCATCGACGAGGCGGAGGTCGATCGCTTCACGACGCTGAACGTCGTGGCGAGCGTGCAGCCCTGCCACCTGCTTACGGACATCGAAGCCCTGCGCCGATTGACCCCGAACCGCGCCCGGCGGGCGTTCCCCCTGCGCGATCTCGTCGATTCAGCGACCGCGCTCGGCCGCGAGCCTGCGGACATGGTCTGGCTCGGCTCCGATACGCCCGTCGTCTCGCCCGACCCGGAGGACAACGTGCAGGCCGCGGCTCACAGGCGCCGCCGCGACATGCCCGCCGAGGAAGCCGTGGCGCTGGAGCAGGGCCTGCGGATCGAGGACGTGTGGCGCCTCATGGCGCCGACGAAGCGCACGGTCACGCAGTGACATTCAAGGCGGGCGCCCTGCCCATGGCCTATTCCCTATTGCTTCGCTTGTCACCTGTCCCGAGTGACACGGTTTGTGCGCTCATTTCGCGTCACTGCCGAATTCACTCTTCCATCGCCCAGCACCGGCGTTATACCCCTGTGCATGACGACCGCCGGCGCCCCAGCGCAGAACAACCGACGGCCTCCGGGGCGATGACCTGATGGGGCGCGCAACGCGATCCGCCGGAGTTGCTTGCGATCGGATGCTTCGTAGGAAACCACCAGGTAGAGGATGCCGTGCACCTGTTCGGGCGGCGCTGCCCGATCGTGATCTTTGCGCGGAATCCGCCGCGTTCGGTCTTGTGCATCCGTCCTCCGCCTGTATGCTCGGCGCTGGCAGAGGAAAGGGAGACCCTTCCGGGGGCGGGACCAGGGAGTCAGGCGACATGCGGAACGAAGCCTCGGGATGGGAACGTGGGATCGGTGTGCGCGCAGCGCGCCGGGCGCGGCGGGCCGTGGCCGTCATCGGCGGCGTGGTGGCGATGGCCGCGGGGCTTGCGGCCCCCGCCGCGGCTTCCCCCTCCTCCCCATTGCCTATGGCCTGTTCCCTATTGCCTGCCCTCACCATTGCCCATTCCCTATTGCCCCCGAACTACGACTTCCAGTGGGCCATCATCGGCGACCCCGGAAACACGCCGTACATGGGGGAGCATGGAGAGGAAGGCAAGAACGTGCGCGGCAGAGGCCGTGTGGACTACACGTACCGGGTCAGCCGCTTGGAGTTGACCAGCGCCCAGTGGCTGCCCTTCATCAACACCTTCGCGAAGCAATCTGACAGTCCCTTCTCCTTCGGGCGACCGGCCGCTTCCGGGCTGGACTCACTTCCTGGCCCGCCTGGGCACTGGCGCCTCGATCCGGACATCCCGAACGCCGCGATGGTCCCCGTGGCCGGCATCAACTGGTTCGAGGCGGCGATGTACTGCAACTGGCTGAACAACGGCAAGCCCAGCGACATCGATGACATCATGGATGGCGCCTACGCCCTCGTGAACGATGACGGAACGCCCAACCTCGCCGCGACTCGCGCTCCCGATGCGCAGTTCTTTCTCCCCACACTCGATGAGTGGGTGAAGGCGGCGCACTGGGATCCGCACAAGTTCGGCCCCGGCGCCGGGGGCTGGTGGCGTTTCCCCACAACGTCCGATGACCAGCCGATCTCCGGCCCGCCTGGCGTCGGTGAGACAAGCGCGGGGGACTTTCTGCCGAGCCTGCAGGAGCGCCTGATCCCGCTCGGTTCCTATTCGGACGTCATATCGCCATGGGGCCTTTGGGACGCCAGCGGCGGCACAGGCGAGTGGCTTGAGGAGCAGTTCCTTGACGATAGGCGGGGCGTTGAAGGCGCGGGCGCAGGCCTCGATTCGTGGCTCATGTTCGACCACATCGGCTACGTGCGGGACGGAACGCCTACCGGTGGATTGAACGGCTTTCGTGTTGCCTCGGTGGTTCCGTCTGCTGGCACGGTGCTCGTGTTCACACTGTTCGGCGCCCATTTCGGGCTTTCCAGGAGGACCCGCGATGAATCACGTCGGTAGAATCGCCCTTTTCCTCGCCACGGCGTTCACCACGAGCGCATTGGCGCCGGCGGGTGGCGAGATCACGATCGAGGTGTACACTGGCGAATTCGATGGCAGTGGTGAAATCGTCGACAACACCGAATCCATTCACACGAATATGCCATGGGACGCCAATACGCCGATCACCTTCGGCGCAGGCGGGCTGCCCTCGATCACGGACCCAGGCGGCTTCACACGGATCAACATCTTTGCGACGGATGAGGACGACCTGGGCCTCATCACCGTGCAGGGATCAGGCACGAACAATGTGCATCTGATCATCGGAACCGAGACACGCGCGACGGTCGGCGCGCCGACCGGCGACTTTGCCCGGCACTGCAATGGCATCGTTGCGCAGCGCCCGATCCGCCTCAAAATGAGCATCGACGGCGACATTCGCGCAAACGTTCTGTGCACAGACATCCGTCGCATCGACGCAGACGGCTCGCACATCGCCGGCGACATTCAGGCGTCAGTCCGCGGACCGAGGATGGTTTTCATCGGCGGCGACATTGAATCAGGCGGGGCGTTTCCGCCGCGAATTCGCGGGCTTGGCGCCATTGGGGTCGCCGAGGTCAACGTGGGCGGCGAACTTGCGGGCGCAGTCTTCACGAGTTCGGCAGACGTCGACGTGATCGAGGTCGGCGCCGGGCTCACCGGCACTGTGGATGTCGGCGGGAATGTGGCAGGCCGGATCCTCGTTCTCGGCGATATCGGCACATCGCTCGCCAATGCGACGATCTCGGCGAAGGGCGAGATCGAAGACATCACCGCTCTCGGCGACGTCTGGGCCGATATCAGCGTGAACGACGGCGAGGAGGTTGAGGGGCCGGTCGCGACATTTTTGCTTCCCCGGCTCGAACTGTTCAGTGTGGAAGGCGACCTCCATGGGACGTTTCACGGTCCGAGCATCGCCGCGCTTCAGGTTGGCGGCGACCTCTACGCGGATCTCATCGTCGGCCTCATCCGGCACGGCTTTGGCGGGAACGATGACTGGCGCATCAACGGCTCCTTCAAGGAGGGCTCGATCATCCGGACCCTCGGCGAGGTTGACCCGGGCGGCGGCGCCGACCCTACGTGGGGACTCCGCGGCCGAGTCGTCTTCAACAACGCGCTTGATGAAGGCGTCTGGGAAGACGAGGCAGTCGTCGAAATCAAGCGGCTCGATGGCAGCGGCCTCTTCATCACGCTCACCGAGGCGGACTACGAGGGCAGGCCATACACGCAAGGGAACCCGGAGACAGGCCCCGGCGGCGGCGCAGTCGGCGTTGCATCTTTCGAACTGCATGACGAAGGCTGCAAGCCGCCGAACGGCTCCCGCCGGCCGCCCGGGGAGAACTACGTGAAACTGATTCCAGGGGACGAGCCAGGCATGGAGGGGATGCCGGGCGCCGTTCATGTCCGGCACTACGGGCCGGTGATGTGGGACATGGAAGAGGCGGAAGGCCTGCCTGTCGTCATCGAGCGCCGCCGCGACGAGAACGAGTCCTGGATTGACATCACCGCGTACTTCGAGGCCGTCCTCGGCTGGGCCGACCTAATCGTCGCGTTGGAGGAACTCCATACGACCGAGTGCGGAGACAACATCGGCTTTTTCAGAGGCTTCGAGTACCGCATCACGCCTGTCCGCGGCAACGCGCCGGAGACACTGCGATGCCTCGGAGTGGACGGCGATCCGCTTGTCGCGCATGGCGTCACCGAGGGCTACATCTTCGAGTTCGAGGTGGCGGATCCGTGCCCGGCGGATTTGGATGCAGACGGCGTGGTGGGCAGCGCGGACACAGCGTTTCTGCTCGGCGTCTGGGGGGATCCCTGCCCGGATCCACCGTGCATCTGCCTCGCCGACCTGAACCACGACGGCATGGTCGGTTCATCCGACCTCGCGATCCTCCTGGCTACATGGGGATGCGGCGG
>CAZGVW010000068.1:0-9481 GCA_964529265.1 uncultured Phycisphaeraceae bacterium | reverse complement strand
TGAGCGGCTCCGGGATCCCCTGGCAGGAATGGACCGTGGACTTCGAGTCCATTTCCGTTGTCGTTGGGACCGGCGCCGCTGCATGGGATGACCTCAGCGACGAAGATCGCGACACGCTCCGCGGGGCGCAGTCGTTCGTTGGCCATACGTACACCGGGCACTCAATTCGGCATTCGCACGAGGTGGAGGTGGAGGAGGATCTGCCGGCGATCGCCGTGGCTACGCTCACGCTCCCTCTCATCAACCACACCGCGTGGGCGATCTGCGGCAACAACGTCCGCGAAGCGCTGTACGCGAACCCTGACGAGCCGATCGGGCTGACCCTTCTCCTGTGGGAGTCGGAGCAGCAGCCGGAGATCCCGGTCAAGGTCGCCTCCAATGCGATTCTGCTGAACGCGCCGCTCTCCAACCACATCATCGTGTCCATGATGCAGATGGTGCAGGCGAACGGTGGGACCTGGCTGGTGAATCCGCCCCAGCCCGGCGAGGAGCCTCCCGGCTGGGAAGGCCACCTCGTCACCTGGGGCACGATCGCCACGGAACTCGCGATCGGCATGGCGCCGGGTGGCGACTTCTACGACGTCGTCAAGGAGGCAATCTACAAGCCCATCTTTACGGACAAGGGGACGAACTACGTCGTCGCCTTGATTGCCATTGTTGGCCTTGCCGCCGATGCGGGCTACCTCGGCGGGCCTGCTGGTGCGGCAGCAAACGCGGTCGTCGCGGTTGTCAAGACGCTGATCAAGTTCATTCCTCCGAGCACTGCGCGAGCTCTCGGTCGGATGGGCTCGTCCCTGACCGATTCCGGACGGCGGTTGATCTCGTTCGCCGCAAAGGTGCGCCGGCCTGAGGGCGTCAGCATTGCCGAGTGGCCGATCTACGCAGCGCAGAGGCTCGTCAATCAACGGCGCAAGGCGGAGGCAAGCCCACTTGGACTGGGGGCCGACGATGTGGCGGGCGCTGTGTCGACCATGGCGACAAAGGCAACTCGCGATCACACGGACGAGGCTTTCGAGGGAACGGCATTCGCCGTCAAGGCCGGCAAGAAGACCGCGGCTGAAGCGCTCTTCGACGAGTTCTCGGAGGATGTCGTCGAGGAGACCCTCGATATACTGCGCAAGCTAGATCTGCCGAGCGGGCAGATTTCTGACGAGGCCATCCGTGGCGTCGCGGTGGCCGTCCACACAGCAGGTGTGGGGAGCCCACTTGTTCGTGAGTTTGTCGAGGGCACTGCTCTTAATGCGGCCAAGCATGACCTAGCCTTCCGGAATCTCGAGCGACTGCACGGCAAAGATGGCTTGCCAGAGATGATTCAGTTCCTCCGCAATAACAGAAACAACTCTAACGGAATCAACGGATGCATCTACGAGGGGACCGTCGCACGCCGCCTTGTTGAGGGCGAACAACCCGCGCTCGGAGCGCTTGAACGCGTCTCGCACGACGGAGTTCCGGGATTCAATCGAATTGACACACTGACGAACACCCACGCGATCCAAGTGAAGCATAAGACAGCGGACACGCCCTTTATTCCGTCGGAGATCTGTGGAAGCCAGGGCGCTGTTTGCGGCGCGGACTACCTAGATCAGCTCCGAGCACAGTCCATGGAATTGATGCTCATCCCGACTCTTGTGACCAACCGACCGATCGGACCATCACTGCAACAAATGCTGACGGCTCGCGGGGTCGAATGGCGGCAGATCGCAGATTAGCCTGCGGAAGGAGACTAACTCAGCATGCGCGAAGTTAGAGTGCACACGCCGGAGCAGATTACCGCAGTGAACGCCGAAGGGGTGCGCTTCTCGATCGGGCCCGGTGTGTGTCACGGCCACGCGGACTTGACGTCGTTCACCGACGTTGCCCATGGCGTGACGCCTGATCATGGATTCATGTCGCTGGTGCTGAGCTTGATGGCGCCTGACGGCCAAGCCTACTCCCATCGCAGCGTGCTCGCGATGGAGGCGCTGCTACCGCTCCCAGCCGACCAAGTCGGCGGCGCGACAGGCGCGTTTCGCCGGCACACGCAGCGCTGGGTCTGCTTGAAAGACCAAGCCGAGCTCTCGCGGTGGGTTCGCAGCCTGTTCGACGATTGGCCTGCGGAAGCACCGAACGCTTTGTTTGAGATCCAGATGAGCGAGGAATCCCTTGATGTGCGCCTGCACGCGATGACAGGCGAGCCGAGCCAGTTCAAGCGAAAGTCGTTGCGCGCGTGGGAGTACTCGGTTCCCTACGGCCGATTGCTGTGGCGACGCGCGCCGCTCGTTACCGATAGCCGTGTTCAGCTCGAGGTCGCTCCATTCGTCCTCATTCGCCCCATTGGCGCAATGGCGCCGGGATACTTCAAGCTTCCCTCCCCCATCACCGTCATTGACCCTGGTGGATCATCATTTGCTCCGCCGGCTGATACTCGTCCCAAGTCGATCTGGCCCCCCAAAGGCGGCCGTACCGCCACTGTTGCCTTCTTCGACGACGCCCTCCGCTCCGCGTCCGCCCGAGCCTCAACCCGCGTTCTTTCCCGTGATTCCGAATCGCGCGATGTGGCCACCTCCTCCGGCACGCTCCGCGTTCCCGCCGTGCCAATCGAAGGCGTCCTGACCCTCGCCCCCCAGCGCCTCTCGCCCGACGGTGAAGATGCCGGCGCGCATCTCCTCTTCGATTTTCGGGACGCAGCGGGCGGCCCGCTCCGGCACGCGTCAGTGATCCACTTCGGACTACTCCTCCCGAACGAGCACACCCGCGCCGAACTCGTTGAAGAACCTCCGCCCACCGGACTCCGCCTCCAGCGCCTGCTCGATGGACGCGACGAATACACCTTCAACCTCGTCCGGGGTGAACCCATCAAGGGCTGCTTCAAGTACACGGACTCCGCTCTCACGCTTCGTTTGGCGGACGGCGACGACGCCATTGACGTCTGGCTGCGCTTTCACCACGGCTCGGATCCGAGGGCAAAGGACGACTTCTTCACGATCCGCTACCGCCTCCCGGTCTCGCATCTGCTGTGGCGAAGGGCGCCGCTGGTGTACGAAGACGATCTTCTCGCCGAAGCCTCGGACGTTGTGCTCGTCGAGCCGCTGACTTCTCCTCCGCCGGGCGTGGCGCCATCCGCGGCGACGTTGCTGCGAAGCGCACAGCAATGACGCTGCTTACACAGCCCCCACCCCCGCCACGAACCCGCTTGCCCACGCCCACTGGAAGTTGAAGCCGCCGATCCGCCCGTCCACGTCGCAGATTTCGCCGCAGAGGTGCAGCCCCGGCGTCACGCGGCTTTCCATCGTCTCCAGCCGCAACTCGCTCAGCGGCACGCCGCCCGCCGTCACCTCGGCGTGCACCCAGCCGCGGTCGCCCGTCACGGGGAGCACCAGTCCGCACACCGCCCGCGCCAGCGCCTTCCGCTGTTCGCGCGTGAGCGCGTGCCCCGGCGCGGCCGCGTCAACCCCTGCCTCCGCGCACAGCGCCCGCGCCAGGCGCTCCGGCAGGCCGTTCGGCGCATCGTGCAGGAAGCGGCCCGCGGTGCGCGGCCCCAGCCCCACCATCGCGGCGTCCAGCGCCTCGGGCGAAACGCCCGGCAGCCAGTTCACCACCAGCGTCGCGCCGGGGTCGCGGGCCCGGGCATCGAGGAAATAGCGGCTCACGTCGAGCGCCGCGGGCCCCGAAATCCCGAAATGCGCGCACAACAGCGAGTTCGTGAACGATTCCAGCCGTTTCCCCGTCGATGACCGCACTTCCAGCGCCGCCCGCGCCGAAAGCCCGCTCAAACCGCACAGAAAGTGATCCTTCGGCAACGTCAGCGGCACGAGGGCGGGAAAAATGCGCTCCGTCGTCGTGTGCCCGAGCAGCCGCGCGATCTCATATCCCTTCCCGTCTGACCCCGATTTCGGCAGGCTCTTCCCGCCCGTCGCCAGGATCACGCGCTCCGCGGTTATTTCCGTCTCCCCGGGCGCTCCGCGCGCTTCCGAACCGTCATCCGGCGCTTTTTGCACCACAAAACCGCCCCCGGGCGCTCTTTCGATCGTTTCCACCCGCCACGGATGCCGAATCTCCACCCCCGCCGCCCGCGCAGCGCCCAACAGCGCATTCAGCACCGTCCGGGCGCTGTCCGTCGTCGGGAACAGCTTCCCCGTCTCCTCGCGCTTCAATTCCACGCCGATTTCGCGAAAAAACGACACCGTTTCCGGCACATCGAACCGTTTCAGCACCTTCCGGATCGCATTCCGCGACGACCCCGCGAACGCCGCCTCAGCCACCTCGAAATGCGTGACATTGCACCGCCCGCCGCCCGCCACCAGGATCTTCGCCCCAAGCGTCCGGGCGCCGTCCAGGGCCGCGATCCGGGCCGGCGAGCCTCGCTTGGTCGCGGCCCGGCCGGCCTGGATCGCCGCCATCAGGCCCGCGGCGCCGGCGCCGATCACCGCGATATCGCACCGGGCGTCCTGCACGGGCGGGAGTGTACGGGGCCCGCGCCGAGCCGCGCCAAAACACGAAAACCAGCGCGAAAACCGCTACCGAACCCAACAAAAAAGCCCCCGCGGCCGAAGCCGCGAGGGCGCCACCTGACGGCCGGTCGCTTAGCCCGTGGGGGGGAGGCCTCGCGGCGGACGTCCGATAGGCATGGGGATGCCTTCACCCGCTCCTCCACGGGAGCAATGCCAGGCAAGGCTGGGAGATGTCCCTGCGAACTCATGTAGTCTGGGGGCCCTGGTCTTGCGGATTCCGACCCCCGATTCAGGCGGAATCCGATTGCCTGCAAGCGGACGCGGGCCGAGCGACATCTTGGGCGAGGACGTGGATTTGCACCATCGGAAGGGCGACTCTGAGCAGTCGGTGGGGGAGGCCGGCGGCGCTCTCACGGCCGCGGGCTTCACGAAGCATCTCCAGGAATCCTGGAGGGCGTTGTGGTGCGTCGCAGCCGGGGCGGCTCGCGACCGGGATCGGGCTGAGGACGTTTTGCAGGAGGCGGCGCTGATCGGCTGGACCAAGCGGGCCGATTTCCAGCCGGGAACGAACTTCAAGGCATGGATGGCGCGGATCGTCAAGCACGTGGCGAGCAACGAGCGAAGACGCGTCGGCCGACGGAAGACCAGCGCCGCCGACCCCGCCTCGCTGGATGAGAGCATGGGCCGTGGCGTGGCGAGATCGGCCACCGGCGAGCCGATCAGGATGGATGGCGGTCCCCAGGGCGAGAACGCCGACGAGATGTTCGACGATGAGGTCCTGGCGGCCCTGGAGTTCATTGAGGAGACCGCCCGGACGTGTCTTCTCCTGCGGGTCGTGCAGGACATGCCTTATAAGGAGATTGCCCAGACACTCGAGATACCGGAGGGCACGGCGATGAGCCACGTGCATCGGGCGAGGAAGGCGCTGGCCGAGCGCCTCTCGACGACGCATGGCGGAGGCGCCGGGCCGCACACCGTGGGGAAACACGGACGGCGTTCGGAAAGCAGTGGACATGAGTGAACGGGAGGAACAGTTCGAGGCGCTGATCGACCGGTACCTGGCGGGCGAGATGTCCGCCGGCGAGCGGCCGGCGTTCGAGCAGCGCATGGAGCGCGAAGGGTCGCTGCGCGCGGAGGTCGCGTTGCAGCGGCGCATCAACGATTCGATCCGTCGGACGCACACGCCGCCGGGATACTGGGCGGGGTCGTTCGAGCAGGCGTGCGCAGCGCGCGAGGGCGCGGCCGGCGCCCGGGGCGGGCGGCGCAGCGCGCTGCGCTGGGCCGGCGGGCTGGCCGCCGCGGCGGTGCTCGCCCTCGCGGCGTACATCGGGTGGAGCACGTGGGGGACGGGCGGAGGCGGCGGCGGAACCGCGACGCAAGGGCCGCCCATCATCGTGCGCAGCGCGGCCGATCTCGACCGCCTCTACGACCGGCACGCGATCAAGAGCGGCTTCAAGCCCGAGGAAGTGTGCACGACGAACGAGGAGTTCGCCGGCTACACCACGCGCCGATTCGGCGAGGCGATCATCTTCGGCCCCGCGCCCGCGGGTTTCGCGGCGATCGGCTGGTCGTACACGCAGGCCATCAGCACGAACACGTCCATCGTGCTGGTCGATGCGGAGGGCGAGAAGACGCTCGTGCTCGTCGATCGCCTGGAGAACGATAAGGCGATGCCGCCCGCGCCGGAGAGCGCGAACCTGCGCCTGCGCCGCCGCGAACTCGGCGATCTCGTGCTGTATGAACTCGCGCCGAAGGATGCGGCCGATTCGCTCGCCTATTTCCACGAGGCGCCGCCGGATCTCGGCGCGCCGCAGGACTGACGCGCAAGCGCGACTCACGCCTCCGTCGTCGGGTTCAGTTCGCCCGCGGGCGGCAGGTCCTTGATGCTGGCGAGGCCGAAGACTTCGAGGAAGCGCTTCGTCGTGCCATAGAGCATGGGGCGGCCGACTTCATCCGCGCGGCCCGTGATCGCGATGAGCCGGCGCTCGAGCAGCGAGCGCAGCACTTCGCCGCACGCCACGCCGCGGATCGCCTCCAGTTCCGCCCGCGTCACCGGCTGGCGGTAGGCGATGATGGCGAGCGTCTCGACCGCGGCCCGGCTGAGCCGTCCGCCGGCGCGATCCGCGTGAAAAGCCGCGACCGCGTCCGCGAACTGCGGAACCGTCATCACGCGGTGCCCACCCGCGACGCGCTCGATGCGGAACGCGCGCCCGGAGCGTTCGTATTCCTTGTTCAATCGCGCAATCGCGGCGTCGATCGCCGCGGCGGCGCTCACGCCCTCGGTCGCGCCCAGGCGCAGGGCCTCGGCCAGACGCCCGGAGGTGATGGGCCGATCGAGGCTGAACAGGATCGCCTCCACCGCGCCATCGAGCCGCTCCGGCGACACCACCGGCGCTCCACCGGCCGCGCCACTGCCCCCGCCCCCGGAGCGTTCGCCCCGCCCCTCATCGGGTGAGGTTTCCACCTCCGCGGCGGGGGCCTCGGCGGCTTCCTGTGCCGCGGGGTCCGGGGCCGGGGCAGGGGCCGGGGCCGCGGATTCCGGGGGGGGCGCGGGCACTTCGGCGGGCTTTCGGCGGCGGGAAACGGATTCGGACCTTGGCATGGGCTTCATGCTAGCGACCGGCGGAACGACGGCTGATGTCGGCGGGCAACGCGGCCGATGAAAGCAGACGACATGGTCCCGGAATCACGCTGCGCACGATCGTGGGTCTTCCCGGCACGCACCGCGCAGGGGCTCTGCTGCATCGAAGGCGACAAGGAAGGAGTTCTGGCCATGCCCAGGCAAAGCGACCCCGACTACGCCGAGACGCTGATCGCGGTGCTGCGCGAGGATTGCCGCAGGCTCAAGACGAACGACGCGTGGTCGTCGATCGTGGTGTGGGAGGCGGAGGAACTGCGCCGCCAGGCGGAGCGGCTGAACATCTCTCCCGAGGTGCTGAAGGCGATGCGCGTGCTGGCGGACGAGGCGCTGGCGATGGTGCGTCAGGCGCGGGCGACGTCCGCCGCGGCGGGCGCTGCGGCGTGAGTCGGCGCGTCCTGCCGGGTCTTGCGTGATCTCCTTGCCGAGCAAAACGCGGCGATTGTCAGGGCCGCAACACTCGATCCGGGGGAGGGAACGCGTGAGGCGATACGGATGCCTCCGGCGCCGAAAGTTTGACCGGTGTCGAAGATGTATCCGATGTGATCGAACATGAGGGACGAGTCGATGCCGGCGCGCGAGCCGTCGTGATCGCGGCGAAGAGACGACGAGAGTTCCTCGGTGTACTCACTCGCGCCGCCGCTGGTGTCCCAAAGGCCCCACGGGGACATGACTTCGGGGTATGAAGCCAGCGGGATCAATCGCTCATCCAGACTGGGAAGGAAATCTCCGCCGCTCGTCTGCCCGACACCGGGAACCCCGGGAACGGGAGGCTCATCAGACGTGTGCGAAAACCGCCACCAGCCGCCTTCGCCCGGACCGAACTTGTTGGGATCCCAGTGCGCCGCTTTGACCCATTCATCCTTGGTCGGCAAGAAAAATGCGGCGTCGGGCGAGCGCGTGGCCTCCGGATTCAGTTCGCCTTCGTCATCCAGAATGTCGTACGCGCCGTCCATGATGTCGTCGATATCCGACGGCTTGCCGTTGCTCAGCCAGTTGGTGTACATGGCCGCTTCGAACCAGCTGATCCCAAACACCGGGACCATGGCGGCGTTCGGGATGTCCGGATCGAGCCGATAGTGGCCGGGAGGCCCCGACAACGCCTCCAGACCAGAGTGCGACGGGCGGCCAAACGAGAACGGGCTATCCGATTGCTTGGCGAACGTGTTGATGAAGGGCAGCCACTGGGCGCTGGTGAGTTCCAAACGGCTGATCCGGTAGGTGTAGTCCACGCGGCCTCTGCCGCGCACGTTCTTGCCCTGTTCGCCATGCTCCCCCATGTACGGCGTGTTGCCTGGGTCGCCGATGACGGCCCACTGGAAGTCGTAGTCAGGGGGCAATGGGGAATGGGCAATGGTGAGGGCAGGCAATAGGGAACAGGCCATAGGCAATAGGGAGGAGGGGAAGCCGCTGCGGGCACCGCGAGCCCGGCGGCGATCGCTACGCCGCCGATGACTGCCAAAGCCCGTCGGATCATGCCCGCTGCGCGCACACCGATCCCGCGTTCCCATCCCGAGGCTTCGTTCCGCATGTCGCCTGACTCCCTGGTCCCGGAAGGGTCTCTCATTCCTGTGGCGGCGCCAGAATACTCACTGAGGGGAGTGGATGCAGGCGTGAGGGATCCGCGGCGGATGGGGCGAGCGAGCGCAGAGCATCGGCTACGGCGCCGCGGCTTGCGAACGTGGGGAACGCGAGGCGCCCCGAAGGCTTGGGCGCCGCGCGGGGGCGCGACGCCGGTATAGAGGCGTTCGTGCGGGGGCTCACCTACACTGGCGGGCTTTCGCCCGTGCCCTGAAGCCCCCGCCAATGAGCGCCACAGCAGTTCAGACTGAAGCCGACCGCGCGATCGCGCGCGGGCCGGTGCGAGAGATGCTCGTCGTCGCGGCCCCGGTGGTCGCGACGATGATGTCGTACACCGTCGCGCAGTTCGTGGACGGCGTGATGGTCTCGCGCCTGGGGGACGGGGCGCTGGCGGCGCAGGGGAACGGCGGCGTGATCGTCTTCGTGCCGCTGGCGATCATGATGGGGGTGTTCGGGGTCATCAACACGTACGTGAGCCAGCACCTGGGGGCGGGCACGGCCCGGAAGGCGCCGGCCTTTCCGTGGAACGGCATCTGGCTGGGGGTGATGGCGTGGGCGGCGCTCATTCCGATGGCGGTGTTCATGCGGCCGGCTGCGCCGGGGTGGCGGGCAACCACGTGCGTTTGCAACACCTCCCGCCAGACCAGGTTCCGGCCTGTGGGCCCGGGCTGGACTACATGCTCGATGTGATGCCGGTGAGCAGCGTGGTGCGGCGGGTGATGACCGGCTCGGGCGAGTGCGCCGATGTGGACTGGGTGTTTGTCGGGCTGTCGATGCCGGCGTGGAGCCTGCTGTGGTTCGTCCTGCTGGGCGCATGGGCGTTGTGGAGTGC